>CAYJEC010000810.1:0-1774 GCA_964369025.1 uncultured Ideonella sp.
CCAGCAGCATCAATTCGATGGCCATCAGCAGCACGATGAGGTTTCGGCGGTTCATGAAAATGCCGACCACCGACAGGGCAAACAGGAAGCCACCCAGGGTGAGGTAGTGGTACAGGGTGATGCCGGCGGCGTTCATGCCGTGCCTCCTTCCGGGGTCTTCGGCAGCGAGGGCGCCTCGATGACCGGATCCATCTTGACCAGGCGCACCCGGTCTGCCGGCTTGGCGCGAACCTGCTCGGACGGGTTCTGGGACCGGCTGTCCTTGCGCTTGCGCAGCGTCAGTGCGATGGCCGCAATGATGGCCACCAGCAACAGCACCGCGGCCACCTGCAGGGGATACAGGTACTGGGTGTAGACCTCGACCCCCAGAGCGCGCGTGTTGCCCAGCTTGAGCACGGCAGGGTCCATCGCCGTCGCGGTGCCCAGGTTGAAGCCGTTGCGCATCACCAGGTACATCTCCAGCGCGATCAGCACGCCGACGAAGGCGGCGAGCGGGAAATGCGTCCAGAAGCCCTCACGCATGCTGTCGGTGTTGATGTCCAGCATCATCACGACAAAGAGGAACAGCACCATCACGGCGCCGACATAGACCAGCACCAGGGCAATCGCCAGGAACTCGGCCTTCAGCAGCATCCAGACGCAGGCCGCATTGAAGAAAGCCAGCACCAGGAACAGTGCTGAATGCACCGTGCTGCGTGCCGTGATGACGCGGAAGGCCGACACCAGCAGAACGGCTGCAAACAGGTAAAACAGGGCGGAGGTGGTATTCATGATCATCTTCTCGCGCGAGGCCCGCAATCAGCGGTACTTCGCGTCGGCCTCCTTGCTGGCGGCGATCTGCTTTTCGTATCGGTCGCCCACGGCGAGCAGCATGTCCTTGGTGAAGTACAGGTCGCCGCGCTTCTCCCCGTGGTACTCGAAGATGTGCGTCTCGACGATCGAGTCGACCGGGCAGCTTTCCTCGCAGAAGCCGCAGAAGATGCACTTGGTCAGGTCGATGTCATAGCGTGTGGTGCGGCGGGAGCCGTCGGCGCGCACATCCGATTCGATGGTGATCGCCATGGCCGGGCAGACGGCCTCGCACAGTTTGCAGGCGATGCAACGCTCCTCGCCGTTCTCGTATCGGCGCAAGGCATGCAAGCCGCGGAAACGCGGCGACAGCGGGGTCTTCTCTTCCGGAAACTGGACCGTGATGGTGGGCGACAGGAAATGGCGCCCGGTCAGCATCAGGCCCTTCCAGAGTTCAGCGAGCAGGAAGCTCGAGAACAGATCCTTCAGTGAAGTGGCAGCAGACATTTGGATTCGACCTCGCCTTACTTCCAGATGTTGAACGGCGACTGGATCCACAGACCCACGACGACCAGCCACACCAGGGTGACGGGGATAAAGATCTTCCAGCCCAGGCGCATGATCTGGTCATAGCGGAAGCGCGGGAACGTGGCACGCACCCAAAGGAACATCGTGACGACCACGAAGACCTTGATGCCCAGCCAGATCCAGCCCGGGATGAAGTCGAGGAAGGCGAAGGGGCTCAGCCAGCCGCCGAGGAACAGCAGCACCGCGAGCATCGACACCAGGATCATGTTCGCGTATTCGGCCAGGAAGAACATCGCGAACGACATGCCTGAGTACTCGATCATGTGGCCGGCAACGATCTCGGACTCGCCTTCCACCACGTCGAACGGGTGGCGGTTGGTTTCGGCCAGGCCGGAGATGAAGTAGACGACGAAGATGGGCAGCAGCGGCAGCCAGTTCCAGGACAGGAAGTTCAGGC
>CAYJEC010000811.1:0-1772 GCA_964369025.1 uncultured Ideonella sp.
TTCCTGGGGCGGTGGCGGATATCGGCCGGGCGCGCAAGTACAAAGCCGTGAGCGCCGGCAGCAGTCTGGATGTAACCAGCTCCGTGGATTTCACGCCGGCCGGGCAGGGCCTCAAGCCCCTGGCACCGGTGCACATCAACGCGGGCCGCGATGCAGCGGGCAACATTACGATTACGTGGGCACGCTGCACTCGCATTGCCGGCGAATGGCGCGATAGTGTCGACGTGTCCCTGGGCGAGTCGTCCGAGCAATACGATATGGAGGTCTGGACAAGCACCGGCAGTGCGATGCTGGCCAGCAAAACCAAGCTCACAACTCCCACGGTCATGCTGTTGCCCGCCGAGCTTAACAGCCCGAGCACCCTGGCCGATCTGACGCTAATCGTGCGCGTGTGGCAAATCTCGTCGGCAGTTGGGCGAGGCAGCAAAGGGGAGGCCGTCGTCACGATGCCGGCGCAAGTGCCCGTGTCGGTTGTGTCCGATGGGTCGGGCGGCTACGTCGTCACCCAGCAAATCCCGCCCGCGCTCACGTTGTTTGGCGTCAGCAACGGCAAAATCCTCGCCACGGGCGCCAGCCCGGCCGCGCCCAATGCCCTACGGACATGGGCCAGCGCGGACGGCGTGACGTGGACGCAGGTGGGTGACGATACCGTCTCGGCCTCAAAAACCGCGCGCAGCAGCGTCGCACTGGCAGCATCCGAAACAATTTTGCCGTCCGGCGTCTATGTGGGCTGGCAAGCCGGATTGATTAACAGCCTCTCCGACACCTGGCAGTTTTACAGCGGTAGCGATACCGCCGAGCCCACAAAGCTGGGTTACGGCATGCTCACGCCCAATGCCTACCCCGTAGCGATCAGCAATGACGGCACCAAGCTGGTAGCAATCGCGGAGGACCTGGGGGGCAATCTTGCGTCCCTGGCCACGGCCGCCAAAAACGGATTTTTTGTTTGGCACAGCACCGACAACGGCGCCACGTGGGTCAAAAAAGGTGCGCTCCCCATCGAAAATGGCCTCGACATCCCCCGCATCCTGCGCAAATCCGCAAGCGGGTGGCTGATGGTCAATCCCCTCTTGAGCCTGTCGGGCATCTGGCGCACGACCGACCCGGATGCCGTTATCGGCTGGTCCAAAGTCCTCACCCTCTCGGATTGGTCCCTGTCCGGCCTTGCGCCGGACGCCTGGAACAACACCATGTTTGTCACCAGTCTCGACAAGCTCGGCAGCGTCTGGTTTGCCTACCTCGTCAATACCAATGGCAGTCAGATCGGGCAAATCCTGGAGTCGACAGACGACGGCCAAAACTGGACCCGCACGTACACCGACACGGGCTATGTTTTTGGCCGGGTGCGGCCCGTGCTTGTCGGAAGCGTGCCCATGTATCTCGAGAGCGGTGGCAAGCGCGTGCTGCGCAAGATATCTGGCGCGTGGAGCGTCACCACGGCGGATTTGCCGACTGCCGCCAACTTTGATGCCTACGGCGATCCGTCAGCCATCGGCACCCGTGCGCTGGCAAAAGTGGTCGCGGGCGCCACGGCCACGATCTACACCACCACCAACGGCGTCAATTGGACGCCCACCACCGGCATCAGCTACACATAGGAGCCCTCATGGCCAACAGCAGCAGCAATCTCGATCTCCTCGCTCAGTCTCAGCAGGGCAAAGAGGTCACCGCCAACGCACTTTTCGATGCGGCCAGCCCCGGCATGCTTTTCGGGCGTCGCGCCGCCGGCTGCATTGCGCTCACCTGGGCATATTACGGCGGGCCGATGATCA
>CAYJEC010000812.1:0-1771 GCA_964369025.1 uncultured Ideonella sp.
CTGCAGCCCAGGCGCGGTCGTTGGCCTCAATCCGGGACTTTTGCTGCGCCGGAATTGACGATCCGTAAACGTACAGGGCAACGTCGCTGGTGGGACGATCCTGGGCGTCAAGCGTGTTGATCGCATCAGTCAAGACGAAATCGGGCAGCGCCAGCGTGTGGTTGTCGTAGTGAAGTGGCCTGACGAACTTTCGTGCCTGGTCCACCAACTGCCGCGCGAGTTTGTCCTCGTACGAACTGTTGACCGGAATGAAGCGCGGCGACACGCGCATGAGGGCGGCCTCCACCACCGTCATTCGCCCGCTGTGTGAGGCCTCGACACGCATGGCGGCCACGACATAAGGCTTTTCTGCGTCGTCGTCGACCACCTCCAGGCGTTTCGCTGCAGCCCAGCCCCTGCGGCTGTAGCGCGCGAGGTTGTCCGCCAGGTTCTTGTCCATGAAGAACCGCTCTGAGTGGTGATGCAGCCTGAGCACGTAGCCAAATTCCGAGGGCTCCAGGGTACGGACCGTCCCGATCACGAATCCTGACTCGACAACTGGCATTCGTCTGTGATTCGTGATGAGCGGGGCCACAAACTGGGCCCAGTGACCCTTGATTTCGTCACGCTTTTTCTGGCTCCACACGGGAGGGATGTACAGGTGCTGGAGCAGCGCGTCCCCGTTGATCACCGTGGTCTGGGCGGCCCGGCGAAGCAGATACCGGGTAAAGCCCCAGTCACGGTGCCATCCCGGGTACCACCTGTTGAGTGCGGCCTCCTCCCACAAGTAGTGCAAGAGCCCCCACAGGTGGAGCTTTTCCTTGCGAATGTCTGGCGAGATGGTCTTGGCGCGTTCAGCTTCGCTGACGGGCCGCACCGGTGCCGGCTGGTGGGTCCGCTCCTGCCGTATTGCGTGATACAGCACCACGCGGGTGACCTCGCCATCGCGCTGGATCGCGCCTTGCGCGTAATCGGTAGCACCGGTGCGTGGGTCGCTGTAGAAGGGGCAATCCAGGGCATGCTTGGCGGCCTGGTCGGGCCACGCGGCGAGAAACAGCTTGCCCGTTCTTTCCCGGATCACGAGTTTCAAGGGTTCTTCGATGCAAGCACACAGCACTGAGCCGTAGATCGCCTTGGCGGCTTTCAGCTCGGCCTGGTAGGTCTGTGGGTCATGCCTGATCGCCGGAGCGCTGATCGGCTTACCGGCCACAAGCACCTGAACCCTGTGGGTGTGTGGCGCGTTCATCGGACTCTCAGAAACTTTGGTGGGGCCAGTAACGGCGCGCGTCTCTGGCGGTCTTCAAACAACAAAAAAGCTCTGGCAGGTAGGTTTTTTGCAAGGCGCTGATCGGTCCGAGGACTTCTCAACCCATGCGTGGGAGGGTCGTTAGCAACTTTTCCTGCTGGCCGCTTTCCAGGCGGCTGCCTCCATCAACGCTTGCGCGAGACGGACACTGCGCCCCGAGAGGGAGGACGCAGGGGGTAGTGATCTTTAATAGGAGATCACCCTGTACCGCGGTTTAAGCGCGGCAATGTT
The DNA here is from genome assembly GCA_964369025.1 of uncultured Ideonella sp. Taxonomy (GTDB): domain Bacteria; phylum Pseudomonadota; class Gammaproteobacteria; order Burkholderiales; family Burkholderiaceae_C; genus Ideonella. Next base: position 1,517 of record CAYJEC010000812.1, read on the forward strand.
TTCGACTTCGCAGGCCTGCCGGCTCTGCGCGCTGCTCCCCCCGGTATGCCGGCAGTTCAAGGTGCCGCTAGGACACGTCGCAACTGCAAGCTCCCTGGCACATCAACTGCATTCAGCAGCTGAGCCCGATGGGATCGGAGAGTAGGTACATCGAAACAAAAATCAGGTGAACGCGGGGAATGCCGCGCCCAGGCTACTGTGGTGCTCGCCAGAGTCAACACACAGGTAGGTGGCCTACATTGGCCTAAGTTGCTA
>CAYJEC010000813.1:0-1769 GCA_964369025.1 uncultured Ideonella sp.
TTGGTGAAGTCAACCGCGTACTCGTGGAAGATGTCCTTGGCCGGCCAGGTGCTCTGGAAGCGCAGGCTGACGGTCTGGGCCGTGGAGATCATCGGCGCGGCCAGCGCGCCAGCGGCGCCGGCGGCCTTGGCGGCGTTCTTTAGGAAGCGGCGGCGCGGGGTCGGTGAAGTCGTGCTCATGCGTGTCTCCTACAGGTGCTGTGTTGATCGGATCAGCCCATGCCGCTGCCCGCAGCATGTGTGACCTTCACTTTCAGGCACCTGCAAAGGCCCGGCAAGTGGGGCTAACCACAGCGCCACGGACAGCTTGTCGCAACACCCTGGGGAAGACCCCCATCAAACCAGCCCGACCGCCTTGAAAACCTCTTGCCAGGCGGCGCGCTTGCGCTCGAACGACCAACTGGCGTTCGCCGGGCTGCTGGAAGGCAGGCGGTACACCGGCAAACCAAGCGCCGCGGTCACCCGCATCGAGCGAGCGGACTCGCCGCCGTTGTGGGCGATCGCCACCAATGCGGGCGCGCGGCGCCGCAGGCTACCCAGATCATTGGACTCCGCGGCTTCGATGGCGGAGTCCAGGCTGCCTTGGCGTCGACAAGCTGCATAGACATCCCACAGGCCCAGCCCCCGGCCGCGGATCTGCGCCAGGCGCTGTTCGTAGGGAAGCGCCGCCAGATTCACACCCAACAGCTCGCCGACGATGGGCCAGAACTGGTTGCGAGGGTGCGCGTAGTACTGCCCGGCGTGCAGAGAGGCCAAGCCGGGGAAGCTACCCAGCACCACCAACCGTGTCTGCGGGCTGACGACCGGCGGCAGGCCTTCAAGCCGAGGCAAACTGTTCATGCCGGCATGGCAATGGCCAGCCGGGGCAGCGCCGCCACGGCATTGGCCTGGGTGACCGCGGCGGTCTTGGCCAAGGACCACCCACGCAACGTCGCCAGCGTTTCTGCAATGCGCGGCAACTCGCCTGGCTCGTTGCGCCCGGTCTCGCCCGCTGCGCGCTGGTCCGCATGGCGGTAGAGCCACTGGGGCGGGATGTCCGGTGCATCGGTCTCCAGCACCAGGGCACGCTCAGGGAGCGCGGTGGCCAAGCGGCGGATGTTGAGCGCGCGCTCGAAGGTCATCGCGCCACCGAAGCCGAGTGCAAAGCCGCGCTCGACGAAGGCCATGGCCTGCACGTCGCTGCCGTTGAACGCGTGGGCGATCCCGCCATTCACCCCAACGCGGCGCAGACCCTTCAGCAGGCTGTCGGCCGAACGGCGCACGTGCAGGATCACCGGCAGCCCGGCGTCGCGCGCCAGCTTGAGCTGTGCCAGGTAGAAGCGCTCCTGCAACGACGGGTCCAGCCCGGGCACGAAGAAGTCGAGGCCGATCTCGCCGACCGCCACCAACCGGGGGTCGTCACGCCACCGGGCCAGTGCGTCGCGCAGCGTGTCGAGGTCGGCATCCTGGGCCCGGTGCACGTACAGCGGGTGGATGCCCAGCGCATAGGCCAGCCCATGGGCATGCGCCAGCTCGCGGACAACCGCGAAGTTGCCCACCTCCACGGCGGGCAGCACCTGCATCGCCACGCCGGCTGCGCGGGCGCGGGCGATCACCTCGTCACGGTCGGCGTTGAATTCCGCCGCATCGAGATGGCAGTGGGTGTCAATCCACATCGTCGCGCGGCGCCGGGCTGGCTGGCCCGCCCTTGGCGTTGCCGGGCCGCCCGGGTTGGCGCAGGCGGCCTGGGCCCGCCGCAGGGATGTGGAGTTCCGCAGGAATCGGCTCCAG
>CAYJEC010000814.1:0-1769 GCA_964369025.1 uncultured Ideonella sp.
GAAGAGGGTGCCGCCGTCGGCCTCCAGGATACGCCCTGGCGCCCGGTCACGACTGGCCCCGGTGAAGGCACCGGCACGGTAGCCGAAGAGCTCGGCCTCGATGAGATGCTCGGGCAAGGCCGCGCAGTTCACTGCGACGAAGGGGCCGGTGCGGCGTGCGCCGCTGGCGTGCATGGCCTTGGCAAAGACCTCCTTGCCGACCCCCGATTCACCTTGCAGCAACACGGCGATCGGCTTGTCGATCACCCGGCGCACCCGCGCTATCGCGGCCTGCAGGGCCGCGTCGCCGGTGTCGAGGCGGGCCAGATCGTCGGTGGCGGCCACTGGCGAAGGCACGGGCGTCACGGGCAACGAGGGCCCCGCCTGCACCGATTGCCCCAGTTCGACCTGCGCCCACAGCACGCTGCCGTCTCGAAGGCGGCATGCCCGCGGTGCCGGGCCCGGCCGACGGGCCCAGGCATGCAGCGTGGCCAGGTCCAGTGACAGCACGGTGTCCAGCGTGCAAGCGCCGACAGCATCGCGCCCGAGCCGCAGCATCTCCAGTGCTGCGGCATCCGCACCAATCAGCCAGCCGTCACCAGAAAGAGCGAGCAAGCCCTGCGCCACGGTCCCGATGCCGTGGGGCTGCGGGTGAAGACGCAGCCGCAGCCCACCGGCATGCCGGGTGTCGAACAGTCGCTGCTCGATCATGCGAACGCCCGAGCGCACCAAAGCCAGCGTGTGGCGGTGGTAGCCGCGGTGGTCGCCAGAGATGTCCAGCACACCCAGCACCCGGCCGGCCGAATCGGTGATCGGCGCAGCCGTGCAGGTCAAGAAGGCGTTGCGTGACAGGTAGTGCTCGCCTGCGTGCACAACCACCGCCGAGCCCTCTGCCAGGGCGGTGCCGATGGCGTTGGTGCCGCGCCATTGCTCGTGCCAGGTGGCGCCAGGCCTCAACGCCACGCGCTCGGCGCGGTCCACGAAGCTCGAATCGCCCAGCGCCTGCAGCAGCATCCCGTTCGAATCCGCCAGGATGACCATGCTGCCGGCGTCACGGGTGAGATCGACCAGGTAGGCCATCACCGGTTGGGCATGCGAGACGAGTTCGTGGCGCAGGTCCAGCGCGCGCGCCAGTTGGGCCGCCGACGCATGCGGCGCTCCCTGCACGCGCCCGGTCGGCGTGAGGCCGAACGCCTGACTCCGTTCCCAGCTCCGGCGCAGTGCCGGATCGGCGAGCGCCGCACCTGGCTGCCCGGATTCGAGCAGTTGGCGCCGCGCTTCCCGCAGCAGGGCGGGCGGGGTCCTCTGGTCATTGGCAAATGTGTTCATAGGGAAATTCCCAGGGGGTCGGTCCGGCCGGTTTGGTGCGCACCGCGCTTCAGCAGATTTTTCGAGGCCGCCTGTTCCGCTTCGTGACAGGTGTGAAGCAGGCAGCGCAGATGCCATCGTTGATTGCAGCTTTGGTGCCAGGGTTTCAGGCGCCGAAGGCCTGAAACCGGCTGAAGTCCCAGTGGCATGCCATGTGCACAGAGATCAGCCCGGCACCGTGCGGCACCGGGTTCGCACGGCCTTGTTCACCCCCACTGCAGGAGACACACCATGCGTTATGCCAACCCGAACACCCCAGGCGCCAAGCTGACCTACAAGCCCGTCTACGACAACTTCATCAACGGCCGCTTCGTCGCACCGCTGAACGGCCAGTATTTCGATGTCATCACCCCGATCTCTGGCGAGGTCTACACCAAGGCGGCGCGCTCCGACGAGCGCGTCGACGCCCGAAACGACGGCTT
>CAYJEC010000815.1:0-1768 GCA_964369025.1 uncultured Ideonella sp.
AGCGCGCGGCCCAGGTCAACCCGCTTCTGCAGACCATAGGGCAGACGGCCGACCGGGGTCTTGCGGTGCGCCTGGATCTCCAGGAAATCGATGATGTGCTCGACGAACTCGCGGTTGGCCGTCTCCTCGCGCTCGGCGGCACCCCAGCGGATGGCCTGCTGCAGGAGGTTGGTGTGCATCTTCAGGTTGCGGCCGGTCATGATGTTGTCGACCACGCTCATGCCCTTGAACAGCGCCAGGTTCTGGAACGTGCGCGCCACGCCCATCTCGGCCACCTGGCGGGAGTTCATGTGGCCGAACGTCTGGCCGCGGAAGGTGATCTTGCCTTCCTGCGGCGCATAGACGCCGTTGATGCAATTGAGCATCGAGCTCTTGCCGGCGCCGTTCGGGCCGATGATGGCGCGCACCTCGTGCTCGCGCACATTGAAGCTGATGTCGGTCAGCGCCTTCACGCCGCCGAAGCGCAGGCTGATGTTCTGCACGTCGAGGATGACCTCGCCGACCTGTCGTTTGCTGCTGGCCATCTCAGGCGGCCTTTCGTGTGCTGGCGAACGTTTTCACGTCCTGGATCTTCAAGGTCGCGCTGACACTTCCGGTGCGCCCGTCCTCGAACTTCACGGCGGTCTCGATGAACTGCTCGGCGCGGCCGCCATACAGCGCATCGACCAGCACCTGGTACTTGTCGCTGATGTAGCCGCGCTTGACCTTGCGGGTGCGTGTCATCTCGCCGTCGTCCGCATCGAGTTCCTTGTGCAGGATCAGGAAGCGGTGGATCTGGCTGCCGGCCAGCAACTCGTCGCGCGCCAGGTCGGCGTTGACCTGCTCGACGCAGTCGCGGACCATGTCGTAGACCTCGGCCTTCTGGGCCAGGTCGGTGTAGCCGGCATACGGCAGGTTGCGCCGCTCGGCCCAGTTGCCCACCGCCTCGAAATCGATGTTGACGAAAGCGCAGACCTTCTCGCGCCTGTCGCCGAAGGCCACCGCCTCCTTCACGAAGGGGAAGAACTTCAGCTTGTTCTCGACGTACTTGGGCGCGAACATCGCGCCATCGTTGGCGCCGCCCATCAGGCGGCCGACATCCTTGGCGCGGTCGATGATCTTCAGGTGGCCGCTGGCGTCCAGGAAGCCGGCATCGCCGGTGTGGTACCAGCCGTCGGCGGTCAGCACCTCGGCGGTGGCGGCCGGGTTCTTGTAGTACTCCCTCAGCAGCCCGGGCGACTTGACCAGCAATTCGCCAGAATCCGACAGCTTGATCTGCACGCCGTCCACCGGCACGCCCACGGTGTCGGCCCGTGCCTCGTGGTCCGGCTGCAGGCACACGAACACGGCGGTCTCGGTTGAGCCGTAGAGTTGCTTCAGGTTGACGCCGATTGAGCGGTAGAAGCTGAACAGATCAGGCCCGATGGCCTCGCCGGCGGTGTAGGCCACCCGCACACGCGAGAGCCCCAGGGTGTTGCGCAGCGGGCCGTAGACCACCAGGTTGCCCAGCGCGTAGTGCAGTCGGTCGAGCAGGCCGAGTGCGTGCCCGTCCATGCGTGCTGGGCCCGCCCGCTTGGCCAGGCCCATGAAGTGGTGGAACAGCGCGCGTTTGATCCGCGAGGCATCTTCCATGCGGATCATCACCGTGGTCAGCATGCCCTCGAAGATGCGCGGCGGGGCGAAGTAGTAGGTCGGCCCGATCTCCTTCAGGTCGATGGTCACCGTGGCCGCGGATTCCGGGCAGTTGACGATGTAGCCGCAGGCCAGCCACTGCGCAAAACTGAAGATG
>CAYJEC010000816.1:0-1767 GCA_964369025.1 uncultured Ideonella sp.
TTCGAGAGCGCCTCCTGCTCGTTGGACAGGATGTGCACGTTCCAGTGCGCGCTGGCGCTAAAAACCGGCAAGCTGCGCGCATTCTTGGCCAGGCTCCACAGCACCATCGGCGGCGACAACGACACCGAATTGAAGCTGTTCGCGGTGATGCCCACCGGGGTGCCGTCCTCGGCGCGCGCAGTGACGATGGTCACGCCGGTGGCAAACATGCCCAGCGCGTTGCGGAACTGCTTGGGGTCGAACTGGCGCGGGTCTGTCACGGCGTGCTCCCTGGTGCGGCTTCTGGGCAGGGCAAGCATCCTCGGCCTGCGCGTCGCGCAACACGTCCACTCGGACGATGGCCAAGAGCGTCCTGGCCCGGGCGCTTGGATCCGTTAGTCCGTTCAGACGATTGCCCGCCGGGGCGTCGATGCAACGATTGCCCATCGCTCCAAGAAGGGTTGCACCATGAAGACTTTGCCTGCCGACGACGACTACATGACGCCAGAGGCGATTGAACTGATCGCCCGAGCCAGGGCCCTGGCGCCGAACTTCGCCGAGCGCGCTGCGGCGGCCGAGGAAGCGGGCATGGTGCCGGCCGAATCCGTGCGCGAGCTCGCCGCTGCGGGCCTGTTCCGCGTGCTGCAGCCCAAGCGATGGGGCGGCTACGAGCTCGACCCGCGCGTGTTCTACCGGATTCAGATGGCGTTGGCCGAGGGTTGCATGTCCACCGCCTGGATCTACGGCGTGATCGGCGTGCACAACTGGGAACTGCCGCTGTACAGCGACCAGGCCCAGCGCGACGTTTGGGGCAAGGACAGCGGCACGCTGATCGCCTCGACCTACATGCCGGTGGGCAAGGCGGAGAAGGTCGAAGGCGGCTACCGCTTCTCGGGCCGTTGGGGTTTCTCCAGCGGCGTCGACCACTGCGACTGGATCTTTCTGGGTGGCCTGCTGCCCAAGTCCGATGGTTCCGGCGGACTGGAGCACAACACCTTCCTGCTGCCCAAGTCCGACTACAAGGTGGTGAAGAACTGGGACGTGCTGGGCCTGCGAGCGACCGGCAGCCACGACATCGTGGTCGACAACGCCTTCGTGCCGGACTACCGCGTCAACGCGACCAACGATCACAGCGATGCCGCCTGCCCCGGCCGCAAGGAGAACACGAGTACGCTGTACAAGATCCCGTTCATTCAGGTCTTCCAGCGCGCGGTCTCCACGGCCTGTATAGGCGCGCTCGACGGCGCGATCGCCGAGTTCCGCAAGCGAGCCGCGGCTCATGTGGGCAAGCATGGCAGCAAGACCGCAGAAGACGTGAACGCGCAGTTCGCCGTCACCGAGGCGATGATGGCCTCCGACGCGCTGAAGCTGGTGCTGTTCCGCAACTTCGCGCAGGTCGCCGCCAACTCCAGGAGCGGCGCCACGATGCCAGTCGAGGAGCGGCTGCTGCAGCGCGCGCAATCGGCCGCGGTGCCCAAGATCTGCTGCCGCCATGTCGACGAACTGCTGCGGGCCACGGCAGCCTCGGGCTGCTACAAGAGCAACCCGATCGAACGCTTCTTCCGCGACATCCACCAGTCGCGCGGCCACATCGCCAACAACACGGATGCCTACATGCGCGCCCACGGTGCGGTGATGCTGGGGCTGCCCAACACCGATCCCTTCGTTTGACATGAAGCCCCCAAGCTCGCATTCGCTCGCAGCCCCCCGAGGGGGTGCTCAGCGGCTTCGGGCGGCCGGGCGCCACTGAGGTGCAGCGGCCGCGGCCGCGTTTGATGATGAACAACG
>CAYJEC010000817.1:0-1766 GCA_964369025.1 uncultured Ideonella sp.
GCCGGCCGGCCCCTGGCCACACCGGCCGAGCGTGTGGTGCCCACTGAACTGGCGCCGCCGGGCCTGCCGATCCGGCTGATCAGCCTGCCGCAGCCAGCCAGCCCAGGGAGGCCCCCGCGCTGAGCCCCGACCGGTTCAGACCTGGGTTGCCGCCACCCGGGGCCCTGTTGGGCCTGCTGGCAGGCACGCTGCTGCTGGCCGGCTACGCGCGCGGCGGGCATTGCTGGGTGCTGGGCTTCGTGGCACTGGTGCCCTGGCTGTGGGTCTTGGACCGGACACACTCGCTGGCCGGCACACTGCTGGCCGGGCTGGCGACGACGCTGCTGATGGTGCTGGCCGGCCTCTCCTGGTTCGGGCCGGCCATCGGGCGCTTCACGGGCCTGGGTGACGGGGCCGGGTGGGCGGTGCTGCTTCTGGCGGCCCCGCTGTTGCAGCCCCAGGTTCTGGTGTTCGCGTTGATGCGCCGGGCGGTGCGCAGGCGGCACGGCCAGGCGCTGGGCGCACTGGACGGGGCCGCTGCGTGGGTGGGCACCGAATGGCTGTTTCTCAAACCGCTGGGCGACACCTTGGGGCTTGGGCTCTATCCGTCGGCCCACCTGCGACAAGCTGCCGATCTGGGCGGCACCGCCGGCCTGACCGTGCTGCTGCTGCTGGCCAACGAGGGGTTCAATGCCGCACTGGCCCGCCGGGCACTGGGCGCCCGTGCGCTCGCCGCGCCGCTGGCGTTGGCGGTGCTGCCACCACTGGTGGTGGCAGCGTACGGCCAGGCGGTACTGAACCGCCCGGCTGTGCCCGGCGAGCCCATGCTGCGCATCGGCCTGGTCCAGGCCAACATCACCGACATCGAGGAGCGGCGCCGTGCCCAGGGTGGCTACGAGGTGGTGCGAGAGCTTCTGGACACCCACTTCGCGATGAGCTACGACGCGGTGGAACGCCAGCGCGCCGACGCGGTGCTGTGGTCCGAAACCATCTACCCCACCACCTTTGGCCAGCCCAAGAGCGAGGCCGGGGCCGAGTTCGACCGCGAGATCCTGGCCATCGTCGACGCAGCGCGGGTGCCGTTTGTGTTCGGCACCTACGAGCGCAACGCCGGAGGTGAGTACAACGCCGCAGCGCTGGTCGAGCCGGGCCGTGGGCTGGTCGGCTTCTACCGCAAGACCCGGCTGTTTCCGCTGACCGAAACGGTGCCTCGCTGGCTGGACGGCCCGCTGCTGCGCCGCTGGCTGCCGTGGGCCGGCACCTGGCAGGCGGGCGACGGCGCGCGGGTGCTGCCGCTGCGCCTGCGCGACGGCCGCGAGATCCCCGTGCAACCCATGATCTGCCGCGACAGCGTGGACCCTGCCCTGGCGATCGACGCGGCCCGGCTGGGCGCACGCGCCCTTCTGACGATGTCCAACGATGCCTGGTTCAGCGAGCAGCCGCTGGGCGCCGAATGGCACCAGGCCTTGGCGGCATTTCGCAGCATCGACCCGGCTGCCTCAGTTCCGCGTCACCACCAACGGCTTCAGCGCGGTGATCGACGCCACCGGCACCGTTCACGCGGGCGCCGCGATGAACGAGCGCACGCTGGTGGTCGGCGCACTGCCGGTGCCGGTGCCGCCACGCACGCTGATGGTGGCCTGGGGCGACTGGGTCGGGCCCTCCGCACTGGTGGCGCTGCTGCTGGGTTTGGGCGCGGGCCCCGTGCTTCGCCGGCTGACTTCAGCCGACACGCGAGCTGACATGGCCGGGTCACTGCCCCTGCGAGGCGCCCTGCTGCCTCAGGC
>CAYJEC010000818.1:0-1764 GCA_964369025.1 uncultured Ideonella sp.
TGTTCGGCCTGTTCCAGGGCGGCATCGTGCCCAGCTACGCGATCATCGTGCGCGAGCATTTCCCACCGGCCGAGGCCGGTGCCCGCGTCGGCACCGTGCTGATGGCCACGCTGTTCGGCATGGCCCTGGGCGGCTGGATGTCGGGCAAGGTGTTCGACCTGACCGGCTCGTACCACGCGGCCTTCGTCAATGGCATCGGCTGGAACCTGCTGAACCTGTCGATCGCGTTGTTCCTGCTGAGCCGGCTGCGGCGCGGGGCGGGCCGCGAAGGCGTGGCCGCCTAGATGACGCTCGCGCTGCTCGCGCCGCGCCCGCCGCACTTCGCGCCATAGACCGGCCGGGCGTCGCAACCGGCTCGCCTCGGCGGCGCTGCGCCGCCAACATCCGCCCATCGCCAACCCACCGATGAGGCACCCACGATGTTGATGCAGATTCTTCTCCACACCCCGCGCTGGGTGTTCGCGCTTTTCCTGGTGCTGCTGGTCGCGGGCCTCTCACAGCTGGCCGGCCGAAGCATCGGCTGGCGCCGGGTGGCGGTACTGCCGCTGGTGTTCATCACCCTGTCGCTCCTTGGCGTGGTCTCAGCCTTTGCCCAGCAGCCGCTGGCCCTGCTGGCCTGGCTGGCGGCGCTGGGATCGACCGCTGTCGTGGTGGCCGCACGGCCGCTGCCCGACGGCAGCTCGTTCGACCCGGCCAGTCGGCGGTTCCACGTGCCGGGCAGCGCGGTGCCCCTGGCCCTGATGATGGGCATCTTCTTCACCAAGTACGCGGTCGGCGTGTCTCTGTCGGTCACACCGGCATTGGCGCTGTCTGCCAGCTTCGCGCTGCCGGTCGGTGCGGCCTATGGCGCGATGAGCGGCATTTTCCTGGGCCGCGCCCTGCGCCTGTGGCGCCTGGCGTCACCCCGCTGGGCGCTGGTGAGCGCCACCTGAGCTGAGGCACCCGGTGCCGGGGTACCGGCCCCACCCGCCGAGCGGGTGCTCCGCCGGCTTGGGGCGGCCCGGCGCTCGGCTGAGGCATCATCGCCCCACATGCTGCAGCTCGACGGCCTCACCAAGACCTTCGGCGAGACCCCCGTGTTCGGCGGCGTCTCGCTGCGGCTCGCTGCGGGGGAGTTCGTGGCGCTGCTGGGCGAATCGGGCGTTGGCAAATCGACCCTGCTGAACTGCATCGCCGGGCTGGAGCAGGCCGACAGCGGCCGGGTCGTCGTCGCCGGGCAGGATCTGGCCCGTCTCGATGAAGCCGGCCGCGCACACCTGCGCCGGGGCCATCTGGGCTTCGTGTTCCAGGCCTTCCATGTGCTGCCGCACCTGACGGTGGCCGAAAACGTGGCGCTGCCTTTGCTGCTGCTGGGCCGGCCGGAGCCGGCGCGGGTGAATCACCTGCTCGACGCCGTGGGCCTGGCCGGGCTGGGCGGCCGGTTCCCGGCGCAGTTGTCGGGCGGGCAGTTGCAGCGGGTGGCGATCGCCCGCGCCGTGGTGCATGCCCCGCAGCTGATCCTGGCCGACGAGCCCACCGGCAACCTCGACCCGACCACTGCCGAGCGGGTGCTGGGGGTGCTGCTGGCCCAGGTGCGTGAGGCCGGCGCCGCCTGCCTGCTGGTGACCCACTCGGCTGCCGCCGCGGCGCGGGCCGACCGCACGCTGCGCCTGACGCCCACCGGCGTGATGGCGCCGTGAACCGCCGGCTCGCGGCCAGCCTGCTGCGGCGCGAGTGGCGGCACCACCCGTGGCGACACGGGATCGCGCTGCTGGCGGTGGCGCT
>CAYJEC010000819.1:0-1761 GCA_964369025.1 uncultured Ideonella sp.
CATCGGGATAATTTTCCAGATTTATACAATTAGGCATCGATGAATGGTCGCGATATATAATGGCAGATACTAAGCCACCAAGCTCTCATGAAAGTCTCCTATCGTCTCGGCTCAAGACCTGTCGTTGCCACCCTCGCATCATCCCTCTACATTCTCCTGCTGCTCTCCCTGGTGCACTCCATCACCACACGCTCGCAGACCCTCGGCAGCAGCAAGAAGGCGGAGCAGGGCGCCGATGATGTTTCGGCGCCCGACACGCGGCCCCTCTCGCCGCCAAAGACGGCCGCCGACGAGGACGCGGCCGGGCCGCCGGCGCTGGACCCCGACAACGCCCGGCGGAAGATAGCGATTGCCGCCGAACATCTTGGCAACCCCAACCTGGCCAGCCAGCACGAGCGGCTGACGCGATCGTGGGGCGCCCTCCACGCCTTCCAGCCGCCGCGCGACGACAAGCCGCCGAAGCGGGTCTCCTTCAACCTCGTGCCCACCGTCATCAACGGGCCGGGCTGCAAGAAGCTGCCACCGCGGCCGCCGCCTCGGCCGTGGCCGGACCTGTCGGAGATTTCCTTTGAGACGTTCATCTCGCAGGGGCCGGAGAAGACGCTGCTGGACCTGCGGTCGAGCGGCTACATGGGCCTGCGCTCGAGCATGAAGGACTCGTACCAGAAGCTGATGGAACACAGCCTGGACGACTGTCTGATGCTGCTGGTGCTGCCGCTGGAGCACAAGTACGACCCGTTCAAGGACCCCAACTGTCTGCCGCACTACTCGGACGACCGGTATCGCCGTCTGGTGGACCTCTATCTCGAGCGCGTGCGCAGCGAGTTTGGCAAGAACGCTCTCAAGACCGACCCGTCGACGACCTACCAGCACCACCGGCCGCATCCGCCCGTCGACATCCAGCAGTGCGACGCCGACAAGGGCCAGCAGCACATCCCCAAGACGCCCCAGCCGATCCGCGTCCCGCCGCCGATGCCATCAAAGTCACCGCGGGCGGTGCTTTACATCATGGCGCTGCTGCTCACCATCTTTGTCATTGGCGCCTGTCTCTACATGATCCTGGTGGCCTTTGCCCTCTAAGAGTCTGTTGAATGACTTTGTACAATAAACTCTCGTGCGTATATCTCACATGTCGTGTAGATGATTGATAGAATAAGTGTGAACGTGGTGCCGCTATGTCCAGGCTTCCAACCCCGCCAATAAAATGACTATCCTATCTCGTGCAAGATACAATAGTGATTGTTTATGGGTTGTAGCGCGATCATCGTGATAAAAATCCGTCAATAGACTATTACAACAGCCTTCCAGTCATGATAGTTCTGCTTTATTATACGACGGCCGTTTTCCGCGGCCAACCGTTGGACAACCTTCTGATTGGATAGACGGCCGCAAGCCACGCCATCCGATCCCGGGACGCAATTAGTGAGCACCGTCCTCTTCCCCGAATGAACCCAACTTTAGTCGTTCCGCTGTTCGTATTCTTCCTCGTGCTGCAGACATCGATTGCTTCAAAGCCCAAACGCTGCGAGTGTCCCATGAGACGCGGCCAGGCCGCCGACGGGCAGCCCGCCATCCCAGGCACCGATTCGAACGCGGTGGATATCAAGGCACCGGATGGTGCTGGCAACCCTTCAGCCTCCACGAATGGTGACCAACAAGGGGATACCGGCAGCAAGTGTCCGATGGGGCAGGGTCGAGCCGGGGAGAAGAAGCCGTGTCCTTTTCACGCGATTTTCACGGTGCGCAACATGATCATTGGCT
>CAYJEC010000820.1:0-1756 GCA_964369025.1 uncultured Ideonella sp.
CCCAGCAATCCCTGCCGTTGCCGCCTAGGCAGGCGTTTCACCAGGATCCCCATGAACATCAAGAAGCTGAGCTGCCTGTTTGCCTTGTCGTTGGCCGCGCTGGGTGCGCAGGCCTCGCAGCGGGTTTGCGAATACCAATTGATCCCGACACAGGTGTATGCCACTGGGCTTCTGGAGCAGGGGCTGCAGTTGCCGCTGCTGGTCGATTCGTACCTGCCCACGAACTGCAGTGACGGCCCTGCCGGCGTGGTCCAGCCCGTCTTGCTGATCCCGGGTGGCGGCTTCAACTGGGTTGAACGGGACCGGGAGAAGATTGTCGAAATCGCTGCCGGCCTGGCCCAGGCGGGCTTCGCGGTGTTCCCCATCGAGCACCGGATCCGCGACTGGAACGGCTTCGCGCCCGTCTCCGAAACCAAGACCTCCACCGAGCTGAAGGTCTACCAACGCAACCTGAAGAAGAGCCCGTACCCGGGCGACCAGCACTTCCAGGCGCTGATCGCCATGGAGGACGCCTTCAAGGCGCAGGCCTGGGTCAAGTCCAAGGCTGCCGAATACAACCTGGACATCACGAAGTTCGGCATCCTCGGTGGATCCTCCGGCGCCTGCACGGCGCTGGGCATGGAGTACAGCGGCAACAACCTCAGCGAGGGGGTGTCCGACTTCCAGGCCTTGATCGACATGTGGGGCGATTTCTTTCCGCACACCCACATGGAAGCCGGCGAATCGCCGATCCTGATCCTGGCCGGCACCGTCGACCCGGTGATCGAGTACCCGCTGACGACCGACATCATGCAGCGTGCCAAGGCGGTGGGTGTCGACGCGAGCCGCATCACCATGCCCGGTGTCAAGCACGGGCTGGACGACGCGGACATCTTCAACCGCCTGATGGTGGGCACCAACCTGACCATCTTCCAGTCGATGGTCCAGTTTCTTGAAGCCAAGCTCCGCCCGGCGACCCGCCAGAAGTGGCCCCCGGCTGGTCAGACCCGCGAGATGATGGCCGAGGAGTACCTGCCGGCCCCGTGAAGGGCTGGCTGCCGCTCAGCCGTTGGAGGTGGCCCGCACTTCCTCGATGGTGGTGATGCCCGCCAGCAGCTTGTCCAACCCGTCCTGGCGCAGTGTGCGCAGGCCTTCGCCCAAGGCCTGTTGCTGAATCTGCTCGGCGCGGGCGCCGGTCTGTATCAGGTGCCGCACGGCGCGTGAGACTGTCAACAGTTCGTGGATGCCGGCTCGGCCACGCAGGCCAGTGTGGTCGCACTTCTCGCAGCCGGTGCTGCGCCAGGCCTGGATCTTTCCGTCGATACCGAAGCGCGTGCTCCAGTCGGCCAGTACGACGTCCGCGGCAGGGGTGTTCGCATGGCCGCCCCAGGCATGCAGATGGTCCTGCACCCACTCGTCGATCTCGTCGGCATGCGCCGGGCGCGAGGTCCGGCAATTCGGGCACAGGCGCCGGACCAGCCGTTGGGCCAGCACGGCCAGGAGCGAGTCAGCGAAGTTGAAGGGATCCATCCCCATGTCCAGCAGGCGGGTGATGGTTTCGGCGGCGCTGTTGGTGTGCAGGGTCGAGAGCACCAGGTGGCCGGTGAGGGACGATTCAACCGCGATCTGCGCTGTCTCGTTGTCACGGATCTCACCCACCATGATCACATCGGGATCGGCGCGCAAGAAGGCACGCAATGCCTTGGCAAAGGTCCAGTCGATCTTCGGGTTCACCTGCACCTGGCGCAGGCCAGGCTGCGTGATTTCGACCGGATCC
>CAYJEC010000821.1:0-1755 GCA_964369025.1 uncultured Ideonella sp.
CAGCAGCGAATCCACCGCCTCCTGCAGCATGCGCTTTTCATTGCGCACGATGATCTCCGGTGCCTTCAATTCGAGCAGCCGCGCCAGGCGGTTGTTGCGGTTGATGACGCGGCGATACAGGTCGTTCAGGTCGGACGTGGCGAAGCGGCCACCGTCCAGCGGCACCAGGGGGCGCAGATCCGGCGGCAGAACCGGCAGCACATCCATCACCATCCAGTGGGGCTTGATGCCGGACTTCTTGAAGGCCTCCATGACCTTCAGGCGCTTGGAGTTCTTCTTGACCTTCAGTTCGCTGCCGGTCATGTCGCCGCGCAGCTTCTCGATCTCGACGTCGAGGTCCATCTCGGCGAGCAGCTTCTGGATGCCCTCGGCGCCCATCAGGGCGATGAACTCGTCACCGAATTCGGTTCGCTTGGCCTCGTAGTCGTCCTCGCTCATGATCCCGAACTTCTTCAGCGGGGTCATGCCAGGATCGACGATCACATAGGCTTCGAAGTACAGCACGCGCTCGATGTCGCGCAGCGTCATGTCGAGCACCAGGCCCAGGCGCGACGGCAGCGATTTCAGGAACCAGATGTGCGCACAGGGCGCGGCGAGGTCGATGTGACCCATGCGCTCGCGGCGCACCTTGGTCTGCGTCACCTCGACGCCGCACTTTTCGCAGATCACACCACGGTGCTTCAGGCGCTTGTACTTGCCGCACAGGCACTCGTAGTCCTTGATGGGGCCGAAGATCTTGGCGCAGAACAGGCCATCACGTTCCGGCTTGAAGGTCCGGTAGTTGATGGTCTCGGGCTTCTTCACCTCGCCGAACGACCACGAACGGATCTTTTCGGGCGAAGCAAGCCCGATGCGGATGGCGTCGAAGTGTTCGTCCGGGGTGAACTGCTTGAAAAGGTCGAGTAATCCCTTCATGCCTTTTCTCCTTTAGTTGCGCTCGAGCTCGATATCGATACCGAGGGAACGAATTTCCTTCACCAGCACGTTGAACGACTCGGGCATGCCCGCTTCGATGGCGTGCTCGCCCTTGACGATGTTCTCGTAGACCTTGGTGCGGCCGTTCACGTCGTCGGACTTGACGGTCAGCATCTCCTGCAGCACGTAGCTCGCGCCGTAGGCTTCCAGGGCCCAGACTTCCATCTCGCCGAAGCGCTGGCCGCCGAACTGCGCCTTGCCGCCCAGCGGCTGCTGGGTGACGAGCGAGTACGGGCCGGTCGAACGGGCGTGCATCTTGTCGTCCACCAGGTGGTGCAGCTTCAGCACGTGCATGTAGCCGACGGTCACCGGGCGCTCGAAGGCCTCACCCGTGCGGCCGTCATGCAGCGTGGCCTGAGTGCGCGTCGCGGTGAGCCCCTTGCGGGCCGCGATGTCGTCCGGGTAGGCCAGCCGCAGCATGCCGCGGATCTCTTCCTCGGCCGCACCGTCGAACACCGGGGTGGCAAACGGCACGCCCTTGGAGAGCTCCTGCGCCATCTCGATGACCTCCTTGTCGGAGAGGTCGCCGATGTGCTCGGCCTTGCCGCCAGACTTGTTGTAGAGCTCGTCCATGAACTTGCGCAGTTCGGACAGCGCAGCGTGCTGCTGCAGCATGTCGCCAATGCGCTGGCCGATGCCCTTGCCGGCCCAGCCCAGGTGGACTTCCAGCACCTGGCCCACGTTCATGCGCGATGGCACGCCCAGCGGGTTCAGCACGATGTCGCACGGCGTGCCATCGGCCATGTAGGGCATGTCTTCGATCGGAACGATCTTGGAAAC
>CAYJEC010000822.1:0-1753 GCA_964369025.1 uncultured Ideonella sp.
AGCGGCCGATGCCGAACACGGCCGGGGTTGAATTGTCCACCGGGCAAGGCAGCGGCTTCCAGGCTTTGGCGGTCAGCGTGCGGCATAGGGCGCCGGGCAGAGTCAATCCGCTGGCCACGCTCAAGCGGGTGTTGTGCTGCAGGGTTTGTAGCAGGGACGCCCAGATGGCGGCATTGCGGTAGGGTGTTTCGATGAACAACTGGGTCTGCCCGGTCTTGAGCGCCAGCGACTCCAGCTCACGCAAGCGCCGTGTGCGTTCGGCCGGGTCCTGGGGCAGGTAGCCGACAAAGGCAAAGTTTTGGCCGTTCAGTCCGCTGGCGGCCAGGGCCAGCAGCACCGACACCGGGCCGGGCAACGGGATCACTTCGGCGCCGAGTTCGTGGGCCGCCTTCACCACCGACGAGCCCGGGTCGGCTACAGCGGGCATGCCGGCCTCGCTGGCCAGGCCCATGTCATGGCCGGCGGTCAGAGGGGCCAGCAGGGGTCGGGCATCGAACTGGCCGTGGTGGTCCCCCTTCTTGTGCACCTCGCGGGGCAACTCCTGGATATGTTGGGTCTGCAGCGGTTGACCCAGCGGGTGCAGCGCATCCACGCGCTTGAGCAGACTCCGCAAGGACTTGGCGTTTTCGCAGATCCAGTGGTCCAGCCGGGCTGCGACAGCCAGCGTGCCGGCGGGCAGGCTGTCCGACAGTGGCACCTGAACGGCACAGCCGTGGTCCAGCGGCGCAGGCACCAGATACAGGCGACCGGGGAGCGTACCCATCACAGCAGCGCGACGCCTGCCGCGCGGATCATCTGGCAAGTCCGGATGAGTGGCAGGCCCACCAGTGCTGTGGGGTCATCGTTGTGGATGGACTCCAGCAGGGCGATGCCCAATCCCTCGCTCTTGGCACTGCCGGCACAGTCGTAGGGTTGCTCAGCCTGCAGATAGCTCTCGATTTCCGCATCACTCAGGTCGCGGAACTTCACTTCGACCGGCGCCAGGCTCATCTGTTCGAATCCGCTTTCGAGGCACACCACGGCCACGGCCGTCTGGAACACCACCGTCTGGCCCCGCATACGCTGTAGTTGAACAGTGGCACGCGCATGGTCACCTGGCTTGCCCAAGGGTTCACCCATCAGGTCGGCCACCTGGTCAGATCCGATGACCACGGCGGACGGGTGTCTGGCCGCTACAGCGCGCGCCTTGGCCACGGCCAGCCGGCAGGCCAGATCGGCTGGAGTTTCATTCGCCAGCGGTGTTTCATCGACTTCAGGGGAAGCCACTTCAAAGGGAATCCGCAGCCGGGTGAGCAACTCGCGACGGTACTTCGATGTCGAGCCCAGAATCAGCGGGCGCGGATGGGTGAGGCTCGGAATTGCAAATGACATGGGGCGATTCTCTTACACTGCCCGCATGCAACGACAGTTTGATCCACGGCGTCTGGACACCAAGGCGTTTGCCCAGGACGGGGCCATGCTTGAAGGCGCACTCACGCTCAAGGACCTTCCCCGATTGCGGGAAGAGGCCGCCGGGGATTGTGATGACCGGCCTGTGCGCTGGTCTGCCCATGGGCAGTTGCGGGCCAGCACCGGTGGACCGGAGCAAGCCTGGCTTCAGCTGGAGGCGCAGGTGTCCCTGCCTCTGGTTTGCCAGCGCTGTCTTGGGTCGGTGGACGTGGAGTTGCAGCTATCGCGACTGTTCCGCTTCGTGGCGGACGAGGCCACGGCAGAGCAGGAAGACGATGGCTCGGAAGAAGATTTGCTGGTCACC
>CAYJEC010000823.1:0-1747 GCA_964369025.1 uncultured Ideonella sp.
GTTCGTAGCGCCCTACTCCGTCAACCCGCATCAGCTGGGTGTGGCCGCCCGAAACCAGCAGGGCCACGAACGGGAACTCCGGCGGATCGTCCGACAGAAAGGGCGACAGCAGGTGCCCCTCCAGATGATGCACCCCCAATGTCGGCCGGTTCAGCGCAGCGGCCAGCCCGCACGCCACACCAGCGCCCACCAACAATGCGCCTGCCAGGCCGGGGCCGCGGGTGAATGCCACCAGGTCGATATCCGCCAGCGACAAACCGGCCTCCGACAAGGCCAGCTCGGCAAGTGGCAGGACACGGCGAACGTGGTCGCGTGACGCCAACTCTGGCACCACGCCACCATAGGCCTCGTGCAGGCGAACCTGGCTGTGCAAGGCTTCGCCGAGCAGACGTGGCACCACCGCACCAACAACCTCGACCAAGGCCACGCCTGTTTCGTCGCACGAGGATTCGATGCCCAGCACTCTCATGTCGGGCAATCCTGGGAACAGACCTTGCTAAACAAAGGCACGGCGTTTGCCAACCTGGTTTTCAACTGCATCCATGAAACCGTCATCGCCGCAGAATACCGTGTTGGCATGGCGGCACGGCGGGTCGACCAATCAATCAATACAACCCGGGCCATCCGGGGCATGGGGCGTTGGGACATGAAGGAATACAGGCTGCATTCGTGGCCGGACCTGCCATCGGAGTTCCGCCGCACCGGCTACCGCCGGCTGCTGAGCGAACTCTCGCAGCGTCACATTGGCGAAAGCGCCTTGATGCGGCGCCATGGCCTGCGGCCAGGCGAAGTGCGCGCCTTGCTCCAGTTTCTCTCGCAGCGCGATCTCCTCGATGTTCGCGTGGCCGCACCGGCCGCGCGCTTCTCGATCCTGCCCGCCTGGTGGCGCCGATTGCGCGCAAGCGTGTGAGTGCCACTTTTCGCGCTCAGTGGTTCTCTCGGGCGTGGTTGATCGTGTACTTCGGGATCTCGATCGTGATGTCCTCATCAGCCACCATGGCCTGACACGACAGTCTGGAGGTCGGCGCCAGACCCCAGGCCTTGTCCAGCAGGTCTTCCTCGATCTCGTCGATTGCGCCCAGGGAGGCGAATCCCTGCTTCACCACCACGTGGCAGGTGGTGCAGGCGCAACTCATCTCGCAAGCATGCTCGATGGCAATGCCATTTTCCAGCAGGGCCTCGCAAATGGAGGTGCCGGTCTCGGCCTCGATCTCGTCGCCCTGAGGGCAGAGTTCGGCGTGGGGGAGGATTCGTATCACCGGCATCTTCAGATCTCGTCCAGGCCGCGGCCGGTCAATGCGGCTCGGATGCCGCGGTTCATTCGGGCCGCCGCGAAGGCCTCGGTCCCCTCGGTCAGCGATTCGACGGCACCGGTGATGGCATCGGCATCGGTGCCACGCGCCGCCTCGCGGGCCTGCTGAACCAGACGGCCGATGGCCTCGCGCTCGGCCTCGTCCAGCAGGTCACTGTCAGCCAACAGGGCGGCTTCGGTCGCCAGAGCCATGCGTTCCGCTTCGACCAGGGCCTCGCGCAGCGCCCGGCTGCGCATGTCGTCCTCGGCTGTGGAGAAGCTCTCACGCAACATGCGGGCGATGTCGTCGTCCGCCAGACCATAACTGGGCTTGACCTGGACCGAGGCTTCGACCCCCGACACCAGCTCGCGCGCCGTGACGCCCAGCAGGCCATCCGCATCCACCTGGAAGCTGACCCTGATTCTGGCCGCGCCGGCCACCATCGGCGGGATGCC
>CAYJEC010000824.1:0-1745 GCA_964369025.1 uncultured Ideonella sp.
CGGAAGGCAAAGCCAAAGCATCATCTGGCTGGTCGTCATCTTCCGCGCCTTCGTACTCACCCATGCGTTCTTTGACCAACGCGAGGAGCTCTGGCGAGCCTTCGACGTGGCAGGCAAGGTTCGAGAGGTCCGATCCTGTCACCGCTATGGTCGGAAACTCGCCGGTCTCTGGGTGGCGTATTGACCCAAGATGCTCGCGAAGATGGTCAATCAATATCTCGACAATTGCACCTTCAATGGAGTCTGGGTCAAAAGGCTGAACCACACCGGGTTTCGAGGAGGCCTGTTGGCTTGAGTCAGACCGGCACGATCTGACTGTCTTGGCTGTTCCTCTTTCTTTCTATCCAGCCCCCCGCAGGGGCCGCCGGAGGCCCCCCGGTTGGGCCATGTACCCATGGTTCAACCCTCCTGCAGTGCTGCCGAGTTGGCAGGCTTCGTTATGGCGGATCCTTGAGCTTCCTGGCGCCAATAGTTTGCCTCGGCTTCGGCCGGCGGGATGTAGCCAATGGGTTCCAGCAAGCGATGGTGGTTGAACCAGGAGACCCACTCAAGGGTCGCCAGCTCGACCGCTTCGCGCGTCTTCCACGGCCCGCGCCTGTGGATGATCTCGGCCTTGTACAGCCCGTTGATCGTCTCGGCCAGCGCGTTGTCGTAGCTGTCGCCAGTGCTGCCCACCGAGGGTTCGATACCGGCTTCGGCCAACCGTTCGCTGTAGCGGATGGAGACGTACTGCGAGCCGCGGTCACTGTGGTGCACCAGGTCGCCATCGCGCTGGGCACGCCGCGCATACAGCGCCTGCTCCAGTGCGTCGAGCACGAAGTCGGTCTGCATCGAACTGCTCACCCGCCAGCCGACGATGCGCCGCGCGAAGACATCCACGACGAAGGCGACGTACACGAAGCCCTGCCAGGTCGAGACGTAGGTGAAGTCGGCCACCCACAACTGGTTCGGCCGCTGAGCCTTGAAGTGCCGATTGACGCGGTCCAACGGGCACGCCGCCTTGGCGTCAGGCATCGTCGTGCGCACGCTCTTGCCGCGGCGTACGCCCTGCAACCCGAGTCGCCGCATCAGGCGTTCCACCGTGCAGCGCGCCACTGCTACGCCTTCGCGCAGGAGTTGCCGCCACACCTTGTCGGCGCCATAGACCCGCAGGTTCGCCTCAAACACACTCTGCACCTGCGGCATCAGGCTCGCGTCACGCTGTGCTCGCGCTGGCAGCAGCGCCGGCTTACGCTGGCGGGCAGCGTGGCGCCAGTACGCCGACGGGGCAACCTGCAGCGCGCTGCAGATCGGCTCGACCCCGTGAGCACCACGATGCTCGTCGATGAAGGCGTTCACTTCCTGTGGTGGCGGTCGAGCTCCGCCTGGGCGAAATATGCGCTGGCCAACTTCAGGATCTCGTTGGTCTTGCGCAGCTCGCGGACCTCACGCTCCAGATCCTTGATGCGCTGCTGCTCGGCCGTCGTGGCACCTGGCCGTACGCCGCTGTCACGCTCGCCCTGGCGCACCCACTTGCGCAGCGTCTCGCCCGTGCAGCCGATCTTGCTGGCGATCGATTCGATCGCCGCCCACTGCGACGGGTACTGGTCCTTGGCGTCGAAGACCATGCGCACCGCGCGCTCCTGGACCTCGGGGGAAAACTTCGGGGACTTCCTCATGTTGGCTCCATTCTCAATCGAAGGAGCCTCCTCAAAATCCGGGGCGGTTCAGTAGCGTAGTTGTCTGCGATCAGGTGCAGTGTCTTG
>CAYJEC010000825.1:0-1729 GCA_964369025.1 uncultured Ideonella sp.
GGTGCGTCGCCAGGGGAAGGGGACGTACGTGTCGACGCATGCCGAGGAGCAGGTCCAGTACCGCTTCCTGCGGCTGGCGCCGGACGAGGGCCCTGCCACCGGCATGGAGCGCCACTTTCTTGACTGCCGCCGTATGCGGGCGCCTGCCGATGTGGCGCGATCGCTGGGCCTGAAGGCGGGTGAGGCCGCCTTGATGGTCCGCCGTACGCTGTGGCGCAACGCCCAGCCGGTGGTGCTGGACGAAATCTGGCTTCCGGTGTCGCTGTTCAAGGGGCTCACCGCCGACCGCCTGGCTCAGTACGCCGGGCCGATGTACGGCCTGTTCGAGACCGAGTTCGGTGTGCGAATGATCCGCGCCGAGGAAAAGATCCGCGCCGTGGCGGCCGATGCGACGACGGCGAAGGTGCTTCAGGTGGCGCCCGGTACCCCGCTGCTCAGTGTCGAGCGGCTGTCGCACACCTACGGGGACAAGCCGGTGGAGTTGCGTCGCGGCCTGTACAACACCGAGTCACATTACTACCGCAATGAACTGAGCTGATCGCTGCCGGGAGAAGCACCCAAGCCCCATGTCAGCTTGTTGCGCTGCAATAGAATCGTTTGGTTTCACCCGGATTACATCGCTCCCCGCGAACGCCAAAGAGAGACTGAGGACAAGGACCCCCCCATGGCCAACACGCTCCAGAAGCGACCGGAGTTCCGCAACATCAATGCGTTGTCGGATCTCCCGAACTACCGCCTGCCCCCTGCCGGCTTCGTTTCCATCCTGCATCGCATCAGCGGCTTCATGATGTTCCTGCTGATGCCGTTCGTCATCTGGCTGTTCGATGCCAGCGTCACCTCCGAGGTGTCGTACGAATCGTTCCGCAGCGCCTACCTGGCAGGCCTGGGTTTCCTCCCAGCCTGGTTCGTGAAGCTCGTCACTCTCGGCCTGATCTGGGCCTTCCTGCACCATTTCGTCGCTGGCGTTCGCCATCTTTGGATGGACATGACCCACAGCGTCTCCAAGGCGCAGGGTCACAGCTCGGCCGTGGCCACCTTGGCCATCAGCGTGCTGCTCACCGTGCTGCTCGGCGCCAAGCTGTTCGGCCTGTACTGATCGATCCGCAGGACACATTCATGGCAATCAACTACGGTTCCAAGCGCCTCGTCGTCGGCGCGCACTATGGCTTTCGCGACTGGCTGGCCCAGCGCGTCACCGCCGTCCTGATGGCGCTGTTCACGGTGGCCCTGCTGCTGCAGGTGCTGCTGGGCGGCCCGATGGGCTACGACAAGTGGGCGGGCATCTTCTCGGCCCAGTGGATGAAGGTCTTCACCTTCGTCGTCATCGTCTCGCTGCTGTACCACGCGTGGGTTGGCATGCGCGACATCTGGATGGATTACGTCAAGCCGGTGGCGCTGCGCCTCGTGCTGCAGGTGTTCACCCTCGCTTGGCTGGTCGGCTGTGCCGGTTGGGCTGTCCAAGTGCTCTGGAGGCTGTAAATGGCACAAGGCTCGATTTCGAAGCGCAAGTTCGACGTCGTCATCGTCGGGGCCGGCGGCTCCGGCATGCGCGCGTCGCTTCAACTGTCCCTCGCCGGCCTGAACGTGGCCGTGCTGTCCAAGGTCTTCCCGACCCGTTCGCACACCGTAGCGGCGCAGGGCGGCATCGGTGCCTCACTCGGCAACATGAGCGAGGACAACTGGCACTACCACTTCTACGACACCATCAAGGGCTCGGACTGGCTGGGTG
>CAYJEC010000826.1:0-1727 GCA_964369025.1 uncultured Ideonella sp.
TGGCTGCAGGCGGTGGCGATCGCGATCGGCCTGTTCGGCATCGCCGCGAGTTTCTCGGCGCAGGTGCTGGCGCGGCGCAAGGAGTTCGGCCTGCTGGTGCACCTGGGGCTGACACGTGGCCAGGAGATCGGTGTGGTGGCGGGCGAAGGCGCGGCCTGGATGGCTGCTGGCACGCTGGTGGGGCTGGCCCTGGGGCTGCTGGTCAGCATGGTGCTCGTGTACGTGGTCAACCCGCAGAGCTTTCACTGGACCATGGATCTGGTGCTGCCCTGGGGCCGGCTGGCGGCGCTGTGCGCGGCGGTCTGGCTGGCAGGCGTGGGCACGGCCGCGTTCAGTGCGCGCAGCGCCGCGGGGCGATCGGCCGTGCTTTCAGTGAAGGAAGATTGGTGAAGCGCCGCGCACTGCTGCTGGCTGGTCTGCCCTTGGGCGCAAAGGCTGAGATCCGCCGTGGCCGGGCCCTGGCCTTCCCGCGCGACCACGGCGCACACCCCGAGGCCCGCACCGAATGGTGGTACGCCACCGGCTGGCTGGGGCCGAGTGACGCACCGCGGCTGGGCTTCCAGCTCACCTTCTTCCGCAGCCGCACGGGCCTCGCAGAGGGCAGCGCCAGCCGCTTTGCCGCCAGGCACCTGTTGTTCGCGCACGCCGCAGTGACCGATCTGCATGCGAAACGGCACCACCACGCGCAGCGCATCGCACGCTGGTCCGGCGACGAGAGCGCCCCGCTCGCTCATGCATCGAGCACCGACACGGACGTGCATTTGGGCGGCTGGTTGCTCCGGCGCGAAGGCAACGCCTGCCTCGCCCGCCTGCCGGCCGATGGCTTTGCGCTCGACCTGCGGCTGCAAGCCACCCAGCCCCTGCTGATGCAGGGCGATGCCGGCTACTCGCGCAAGGGGCCGGAGCCGCACCAGGCCAGCCACTACACCAGCGAGCCACAACTCGCCGTGAGCGGTGCCGTGACGCTGGGCGGCCAGCCCATTGCCGCGCCCGGCCGCGCCTGGCTGGACCACGAATGGAGCGACGAATACCTGGCCCCCGACGCCGTGGGCTGGGACTGGATCGGCTTCAACCTGTTCGATGGCAGCGCCCTCACCGCCTTCCGTCTGCGCCGCGCTGACGGCTCGGTGCTGTGGGCCGGCGGCAGCCATCGCGCGGCCGGGGCGGCGAGCCGCTCGTTCGCCGCTGACCAGATCCGCTTCACGCCCGGGCGCGCCTGGGCCAGCCCGGCCTCGCAGGCCCGCTACCCGGTGGAGTGGCAGGTGGACACGCCCGCCGGCCGATTCCAGGTGCGCGCGCTGCTGGATGCGCAGGAACTGGACAGCCGCGGCAGCACCGGGGCAATCTACTGGGAGGGGCTGTCCGAGCTGTTGGACGCACAGGGCCGGCGCGTTGGCCTCGGCTACCTGGAAATGACGGGTTATGCGAGCCCATTGGTGATGCGCTGACATGAACACCGTTCAGTCCATGTCCAGCCCAGCACAGCCGCTTGGCACAATTGATCAGGCGCACGCGCCGACCCGAAAGGATGCGAGATGACCAACAGCTTGCCCGGCCACTCGGCCCCGGCCGTCGGCTTCGAGGTGCCGCTGGAAATGCTGGCCGCCTGCCACGGGCGCGTGCAGGCCCAATGCGCGACGATGCTGCGACTGGTGCCCCATCTGGCGGCACACGGCGCGGACCGCCAGGCGCAGGAGGCTGCCGCGGCCGTGATGCGGTACTTCGAC
>CAYJEC010000827.1:0-1722 GCA_964369025.1 uncultured Ideonella sp.
TTGGCGCACAGGCGCTCGGTCCATGGCATTGATAGGCCGGCGATCCAACGGCTTGGAGGCCACTTCGGTGATGGGGCCTTGCCTATCCATGGGCTGACCCTGTGCATCCACCACGCGGCCCAACAAGCCGTTGCCCAAGGGCAGCCGCAACAACCCCGCGTCTGAGGCAGGGGCCGATTCAGCCGACTCGCCCAGACGCGGCACGGGAATATACGCCGCTGCGGGCGCAACCCCGGCGCCGCTGGACAGGCCATGCACGTCGCCGGCGGGCATCAAAAACGCGCGATCCCCGGCGAAGCCCACCACTTCGGCGAGCACCGGCGCACGCTTCTTCATTGACACCACACACTGGGAACCCACGGGTACACGGATACCACTGGCTTCCAACACCAAGCCGGTGAGTCGGGTCAGGGTGCCGCGCACCTCCAATGTGCTGTCGTACCCTACGCTTTGGCGCGCACGCGCCAGGTATTCGGTCCACTGGGTCGTCTTGGTGTCAGTCTGCGTCATGCGGCAACTCCCAGGACGACTCCAACCCCAGCTTGGCTACCGTGCGACTCCAGCGTTTCTCCATCGTGCCATCCACCACCGTGCCTGCCGCCTCTACCAGACAGCCGCCGCGGGTGATGTTGGAGTCGGCCAACAAAGTCAGCGACAGACTGGAGAACTCCTGCCGCAAAACATCTTCCAGCACGTCCAGGTCCAGCGGGTTCAGCCGCACCAAGGCGGCCTTGCAATCAGTGGCCAGCACACTCAGGGCTTCGCGGATGACGGGCTGCAGGGCATTGGGGTTGCTGGACAGTTCATGCCGTAGCACTTGGCGCGCCAATTCACAGGCGAGCTCCAGCACCCCCTGCGCCATCACCTGCTCGGCCGCGTCTAACTGCGTGTTGGCCGCTTCGAACAGCTGCAGATACCGCTGGGCGGCCTCCTGGCCCTGGGTTTCAATGAATTCGGAAATCTGGCGCTGGCCCTCTAGCGTGGCCTGGGCGTGGCCCTGCGCGTATCCGTCCGCAAAACCTTCGGTGAAACCGGCTTGGCGGACCTGTGCGTCGTGCACCTGGGTGTCGGCTTCTTCCTGGGCTTTCACCTTGGCAGCGAAACGCACCGAGGCTTGGTCGACGGGACCAAAGTCCCAGCCGACCACGGCACCGAGGTCGTCGCTGGCAATGAAGCGGCTTTGCTGGCGTGTCATCAGACCATGGCGTCGTCGCCACCTCCACCGCCAATGACAATCTGGCCTTCGTCCGCCAGGCGGCGCACGATCTTGAGCACTTCCTTCTGCTGCGCTTCCACTTCGGACAGGCGCATCGGGCCGCGAGATTCGAGGTCTTCGCGCAAGGTAGCCGCAGCGCGGGACGACATGTTGGCCAGAATCTTCTCCTTGAGCTCGGGCTGCGCACCCTTCAGGGCCACGATCAGCACGTCGGAAGACACTTCCTTCAGCACCATCTGGATGGCCTTGTCGTCGAGCTTGATCACGTCGTCGAACACAAACATCTTGTCCATGATCTTCTGGGCCAGGTCCGCGTCGTGGTTGCGGATGGACTCGATCACGGTGCCCTCGATCGCCGTTCCCATCAGGTTGATCATTTCCGCCGCCGTCTTGATACCGCCCAGTGACGACTTGCGGATCTTGTCGCCGCCAGCCAGCACCTTGAACAGTACTTCGTTCAGGTCTTTCAACGCGGTGGGCTGTATGCCCTCCATCGTGGCGATGCG
>CAYJEC010000828.1:0-1720 GCA_964369025.1 uncultured Ideonella sp.
GTTGAAGCGGGCCTGCACGATGGCGATGCGCAGGTCTTCACCGTTCAGATTGATGGCGTGGCCCTTGTCAGCGGCTTGCATGAGTCTGTGGTCTCCCGATTCGGGTCGATGTTTCAGTTTGAACCTGAAAATGGCCTGAAGCCGGTCACTTCGAGGCCGAATCCGGTCATGCTGGGCATCCGGCGCTGGTTGCTCAGCAGACACATGTGGCGCACTCCCAGCTCGCGCAGGATCTGCACCCCCACGCCGTAGGTGCGCAGGTCCATGGTCGAGCGCGACGGTTCGCTGCGCGGCAGCAGGTCGCCGAGCAGGGCTTCGGCCTCACGTTGGCAATTGAGCAGCACGGCCACGCCCCGACCACTGTCACGCAGGGCCTGCAGCGCCTGCGGCAAAGGCCAGGAATGTTGCTGCCCGCCGGCGTCGAGCAGGTCCAGCACCGACAGCGGCTCGTGCACACGCACCAGCACCTCGTCCTCGGCCTTCCACTGACCTGTGCTGAGGGCCAGATGGATCTGGCCGGTGCGGTCGCGGAAGATGCTGCAGTCGAAGCCGCCGTGCACCGTTTCGAGCTTGCGCGTGCCCAGTCGTTCGATCAGCGTCTCGTTGCGGCTGCGGTAGGTGATGAGGTCGGCGATGGTGCCGATCTTCAGGCCATGCTGCTTGGCGAAGACCTCGAGTTCGGGCAGCCGCGCCATGCTGCCGTCGTCGTTCATGATCTCGCAGATCACCGCGGCGGGGCTGACACCGGCCATGCGGGCCAGGTCGCAGCCGGCTTCGGTGTGGCCGGCGCGCATGAGCACGCCGCCGTCCTGCGCCTGCAGCGGAAACACGTGGCCGGGTTGCACCAGGTCACTGGGCTTGCTGTCGCGTGCCACCGCCACTTGCACCGTGCGGGCACGGTCGGCCGCCGAGATGCCGGTGGTGACACCGGTGGTGGCTTCGATCGACACCGTGAAAGCCGTGCCATGTTTGGTGCCGTTGCGTGTGGCCATGGGCGGCAGGCCGAGATACTCGCAGCGCTCGCGTGTGAGCGTCAGGCAGATCAGGCCGCGCCCGAAACGCGCCATGAAGTTGATGGCTTCGGGGGTGACCATGTCGGCCGCCAGCACGAGGTCGCCCTCGTTCTCGCGGTCCTCTTCGTCGACCAGGATGACCATGCGGCCCGCTGCCATGTCGGCAACGAGCTCGGGAATCGGGGAAATCGCCATAAGAAGCATTGTAGGCGGGGGGCCGCCGGAATCGATTAGAAGTGAAAGCGTCCCATTTCCACGCTGGGGGACGTTGCGCGACCATCACATTGCAGCACATCGTGCAGATGAAGCGGAATCAAGCGCCACATCAAGACTGATCCAGCCACATGTCCGTTCGACCGACGGGCCTGGCCAGCAGGCGTACATCGGCACCGATCCGGGCGACATCGGTGAACTGCAGCCGGGTCGCGTCGCTCAGTCGTGTCAGTGGTGCCAGCCCGGCGACGGCTCGGCCGCTGCCGAGCAGGCACGGCGCCAGGTAGATCAACCACTCGTCCACCAGGTCAGCGTCGTGCAACGCGCCGTTTAGCACGGCGCCGGCCTCGACATGCAGTTCGTTGATGCCGCGCCGGCCCAGATCGGCCAGCACGGTGGCCAGGTCGACACGCCCCTCGGATCCGGACGGCAGCAGCGCCACCTCGTTGCCACCTTGCTCGAAGCGACTGCGCTGCGCCGCGTCGGTGCTGCAG
>CAYJEC010000829.1:0-1718 GCA_964369025.1 uncultured Ideonella sp.
CTCAGGTCTACGAGCTGCCAATTGATCACGCGAAGCGGGTGTTCGACCTTCGCCCGAACACTGGCCTAGAATGTCTCAATCTTGTCCAGAATCGGGCCCAGCTTGGCACCGGCCTTCAGCCATCGGCGATCACTCGAACGCACGGCGATGTGCCTGGTCACACCTGGCTTTGCATCCGCCCGCTTGTGCGCCCCGCGGTGGCCCAAGTCGGCGAACACTGTGAGCTCCTCACCATCAAGCCCTTGACGTACAGCAGGTCGTTGAGCAGCACGAGATTCTGGTTGGTCAGCTGGTTGCGTTCGAGTAGGTGCCGGATTCGCAGGATCGTGCTCTCGTCGGGAATGCGGTTGTCCGAGCCTAGGCCGGCGAATATTCGCGATGTCTTGAAGCGCCTTTTAAATGGCCGGATCGCCCTGCGCGAACCATCGCCGCATGAAGTGAACCCGCAGCATCGTCTCGATAGAGAACGGCGGTCGGCCCTTCTTGCCATAGTGGCTTGCTGCCGGTTTCGAGGACACCTTGTTAAGGTGGATTCTGAAACTGGAGGTGGGGTATGGGAACGAGACGGCAGTTCAGCCGGGAGTTCAAGCTTGAGGCCGTGAGGCTGGTCAAGGAACGGGGTGTGACGGTGGCGCAAGCCGCGCGTGACCTTGACGTGCATGAGAACGTGTTGCGCAAGTGGATGCGTGAGCAGTCGCCGAGCCGCAGCAGGCGTTCCCCGGCAAAGGCGTGATGAAGCCCGAGGCGGCCGAGATCGAGCGGCTGAAGAAGGAGAACGCCAAGCTCAGGATGGAGCGCGACATCCTGAAAAAAGCCGCGGCCTACTTCGCCAAGGACTCACTTTGAAGTTCGAGTTCGTTGCGAAGCAACAAGGGGCCTGGCCGGTGAACCTGATGTGCGAGGCGCTTGGTGTCTCGCGAAGCGGGTTCTATGCGTGGCTGAGCAGGCCGCGAAGCGCAAGAAGCCTGAACGACGAAGTGCTGGGCCGCCATGTGCGCCAAAGATTCCTTGGAAGTGACCGAACCTATGGCGCCCGGCGTGTCTGGCGCAACATGCTCGCACTGGGTCAATGCTGCGGGTTGCACCGCGTCGAGCGGCTCATGCGTGCCCAGGCTCTGCGTGCCAGGCCCAGGCGACGCGGACTGCCGCAGTACCGTGGCGAGCGCAGTGCTATCGCCGACAACGTGCTCGACCGTCATTCCAAGCTGACGCGCCGAACCAGAAGTGGGTCGCCGACTTCACCTACATCTGGACGGCCGAGGGATGGCTGTACGTGGCGGTGGTGCTTGACCTGTACTCGCGCCGTGCAGTGGGCTGGTCGATGCAGTCCAGCATGACCTCGCAGCTCGTGGCCGATGCATTGATGATGGCTGTGTGGCGAAGGGGCAAGCCGGTGGCGTTGCTGCATCACTCCGACCAGAGAAGTCAGTACACAAGCGAACACTTCCAGGACCTGCTCAAGGCGCAAGGCATCACCTGCAGCATGAGCCGCGCGGGCGAGGTCTGGGACAACTCGGCCATGGAAAGCTTCTTCAGCGGCCTGAAGACCGAACGGACCGCTCGCAAGGTCTACCGCTCGCGCGAACAGCCCCGCTCAGACGCTGTTCGGCTGCATCGAACGGTTCGACAACCCGCCGCGTCACCACTCGACGCTCGGATACGTCAGTCCGATAGAGTTCGAGAAAGCTCAAGAAACTTAGGTCGATGTCCATTGAACC
>CAYJEC010000830.1:0-1715 GCA_964369025.1 uncultured Ideonella sp.
TGTTCAGAGTGTGCCGTCGGTGGCGCTCGGCCTCGGCTACATCGTCCTGTTTGGTGCGGGCTCGGTTGCCGGCATGGCCGTGCTGTCCGTGGTCATCGCCGTGCCGCTGCGGATGTCCGCCGGCTATGTGACGCGATTGCACCAAACGCTGACAGGCCTGGTGGGCGCCTTCAGTTGTGCCATGGGTGCCTATATGGTGGTCGAAATCGGCTACCTGAAGGCCTTGCTGTTGGCGTGATCGGCTGCCCGGCGAGCAGGATGGGTTCACACCCGATCAGGGTTTCGCTGCTTGCGAAACATGCGCCATCGGCGGCGCAAGGCGAGCACCGCCAGCACCATGCCGGCCAAGACCAGCCCGAAGGCAGTCACTGACGACACGCGCAGCAGCGTGCCGTTGAAATTCTCGCCGCCTGCATAGTCCATGATGTGCAGGCGCCAGAGGAAGTCGTACCAGACCCAGGCCTCATTGCGCGAGGTGACGAACTCGCCGGTGCCGCCGTTCAGGTAGATCCGGGTGCCCAAGGCATCACTGAAGCTGACGCGCCACAGGTTGCCACGGCCGCCAGTCTCCTCGACGATGCCTAAGCGGCGGGGGATCGTCTCCAGATGCTCCACCGCCGTCACCGTGCCATTGCCTTGGTAGAGACTCGTTGCAAAGCGACGCAGTGCCGCTTCATCCGGTGGGAGCCACGCGCTGCCGTCGGCCGGCACGATCGCCGGCACTTTGTTGCCCCGGTAGCTCACTCGAACTGCCGGCCCGTGCGGCGTGGCGACCGTGCTGACCCCCACGACCTCGCCAGCTCGGGCTGCCGCCTGGAGCGAGGGGGCCACCTGTTCGGCCCAACCCTGGGGCAGGGTCACGGCCGGTGGCTTCACCGTGTCACCCCCCTTGACCCAGGCAGTGAACGGAACCAGCGAGAAGAACACGCCGCCTGCGACCCACACCAGCACCTGCACGCCGACCAGCCAGCCAAGCCAGCGGTGGATTCGAAAAGTGAGGGCTGGCAGAGTCACGTCGCGTCCCGGAGTGTGGCGGCCGCGAATTGTCGCGCTCTGCTGTGTGGCATGACCTTCGGGCCACATTCGGGAAAGTCCCAGGCCATCCAACTTTCATAAAAGCAAATATTCGGTCATACTGATATGTATACCGAGTACCGTATGACAAAAGCGGTTTCAGAGCAGGTCTACGAAGCGGCCGCGGAGGTCTGCACCACGCTGGCGGCGGCGCCCAGGGTGCACATCATCGCTGCACTGTGCCAGGCGGAACGAAGCGTCGGTGACTTGGCTCGGTTGGTCGGCATGAGCGGGCCGCGCCTGTCGCAACACCTTCGGGTGCTGTTCCAGGGCGGGCTGGTGACGAGGCGGCGCGATGGGCACCAGGTGTTCTATCGGCGCGTGCCCGAGCGTACGGAACGGCTCTGTGCGGCTCTGCAGATGGAACTGGGGGCTGGCGCAGTGGAACTGGTGTGGAAGGAAACCCTGTGAACGATCACGAGAAGCTGTCGGGGCGCCTGGTCAAGTCCCCCGAGAATTTCCTGAGCCCTGAGGGCATCCGACAGGTCGGGAGAGAGGCGCGCGCCGGCCGGCGCGACTTCATCCGCAGCGCCTTCGCCGCAGCCACTGCGGCCGTGGCGGCCCCGGTGGCACTGGCCACGTCGAACCCGGTGCAGCCTGGTGAAGGTGATTCGAACATCATTGAGTTGCCCGAGCACAGC
>CAYJEC010000831.1:0-1709 GCA_964369025.1 uncultured Ideonella sp.
GTGCCGCCGGCGTGGCCAGCGAATCCCGCGTGGCGGCAGACGTCCTCGGCCTGAGCTACGACGACCTCGGCCTGGGTGTGGCCCAGTCCTGGGGATTCCCGGACAGCCTGCGCCGCATCATGAGTGCGCCGCAAGACGAGGTGCCGACCCGGCTTGTCGATACCCCGGCCGAGCGAATGCGCTGGCGGGTGCGAGCTGCCGGCGAGATCGTGCAAGTCTTGATGGAGGGCGATCCAGCCCAGGTGGATCAGCGTGTCCTGGCGCTGGGCGAGCGGTACGCCCGCGCGCTGAATGTGCGCCCGGAGGAGTTCACCGAGGCGCTGAAGGTGGCCCGAGTGCACCTCGGTGAAATGGCCGCCAGCCTGAAGATCGAGCCGTCGGCCCAGGCCCGTGCGCGCCGCCTGCTGGCTGCCCCGGCTGCACCCGCTGCAGCGGCCAGCATCTCGCTGCCGGGCCGCATCGGTGCGGCCGACGACGACACCATGGTGCTCGAACACCACGACGCCGACCAGGCCCAGGCGGTGCTTTCCGCGGGCATCGCGGACGTGACCACGTCGATGGCTTCCGACAGTTTCAAGCTGAATGAAGTCCTGCGAATCATCCTCACCGCCATCCACAAGGGCCTCAGTTTCGACCGTGTGGTGTTCTGCCTGCGCGACCCGAAGAGCGGGTTGCTGACCGGCCGAATCGGCCTGGGTGCCGCCGCCGATACCCTGGCCAAGCGTTTCAGCATCGACGCTCGTGGCCCGGCGCCTTCTGACCTCTTTGCTGCGGCGTGCCTCAAGGGTGCGGACACCGTGATCGCCGATGGGCGTGCGGCGGCCCTGCAGCCGCGTCTCCCCAGTTGGTATCGGGGCTCGTCGCCGCACAGCTTCCTGTTGCTTCCGCTGATGCTCAAGGGCGCACCCTTTGCGTTGATCTACGCGGACCGCGACCGAGGAGCGATCGATTTCGGCGAGCGCGAACTGTCGCTGTTGCGGACGCTCCGCAATCAAGCCGTGATGGCCTTCAAGACCGTGGGCTAGGCGCCGGCGGCTCGGCTGCCCCGGCCATTCTCCAGGCGGCCAGCGACAATCGCGCCGGCATGCAGCCTGCATTTCACGACACCTCACCCCGGCTGCGAGACCAGCACGACTATCTGCGCCTGCTTGGCGCTCGGGTCTGCGGTACCGCCGCCAACCAGATGCTGATGGTGGCGCTCGGCTGGCAGATCTACGACCTCACCGGGAGTGCCTGGGCCCTGGGCCTGGTGGGTCTGGCCCAGTTCGTTCCTGCGCTGCTGTTCACATTGCCGGCGGGGCACCTGGTCGATCGCCACGATCGGCGCTTGATGCTGGCCTCCAGCCTGCTGATTCAGGCTCTGGTTGCCTCGATGCTGGCCATTGGCAGCGCCAGCGGCTGGATCAGCGCCCACTGGATCTTCGCCACGTCGGTGATGCTGGGTGTGGCGCGGGCGGTGCAGATGCCCGCGCTGCAGGCGCTGACGCCGTCGCTGGTGCCACCCATGCTGTTGCCGCGGGCGGTGGCCGCCAGCAGTTCGACCATGCAGGGGGCCATCGTGATCGGGCCAGCGCTTGGGGGTGTTGTCTACGCCTGGGGCCCGGGCAGAGCGGTCTGGGGCGGGGCGGCGGGCGCCGTGGGCGTCTACACCGTCTCGTTGGTCCTGCTGCTGCTGGCCATCGTGGGGGTGATAGCACTGAGACACCGCG
>CAYJEC010000832.1:0-1701 GCA_964369025.1 uncultured Ideonella sp.
TGCTGGCGCACGGTACCGATGCGGATGCCAAGGGCGTGGCGTCGATGATCCCTGGCGTGGAGCCCGCGCAAGTCACGGTGGCCATGCGCGCCCTGGAAGGCAGCGGCCGTCTGCGCCGAGCCAATGAGCGCGTGGCCGAGTTCCAGAGCCGGATTCCCATCGCGGCGCTGTGGGGTGACGGCGACAAGGCGTCGGCCGACATGATGTCGCTGGACGTGTCCCGCCACCTGTGGAATGCACGTGTCGACCCGCGCAGGCGTACCTATGCCGCGGGCCTGTACACCCACGTGCGCGACCGCTGGGGCATCGTCTACGACCAGCCCATCGTGCTCAACGAACGACAGGCCGGCGTCGCCATCGAGGGCATTGAGCAGCACAACAGCGCCGCAGACAGGATTCGGATCTCGCTGCTGGCGGTCGACACCCACGGCTACACGAATCCGGCGATGGCCATCGCCAAGCTGCTGGGCTTTGATCTGTGCCCCCGCCTGCGGGATCTGGCCGAACGAAAGCTCTATCTGCCTCGTGGATTCACCGTCCCCGATGGGTTGGAAGTGGTCACCGTCCGGCGCGTGTCTTTGGCCGCCATCGAACGCGGCTGGGATGAGTTGCTGCGCCTGGCGGCGTCGATTCGTTCGGGACGTGTCTCCGCCACGCTGGCGTTGCAGCGCTTCGGGTCGGCCGCTCAGGGGGATCCACTGCACCGGGCTGCGGAGCACCTGGGCCGACTGCTGCGAACCGTGTTCCTGTGCGACTACATCGGCATCGAGGACTTCCGGCGCGAGATCCATACCTTGCTGAACCGGGGTGAGTCGGTGCATCAGCTGCAGCGCGCCGTGTACTCAGGCAAGGTGGCGCCCGAGCGTGGCAGGCGCCGCGACGAGATGAAGGCGATCTCCGGTTCGCACGCCCTGCTGACGAACATTGTTCTGGCCTGGAACACCGCCCGGATGCACGAGGTGGTCCAGAGGCTCAAGCGAGACGGCATCCCGGTCGACGACGACTGGCTGCGCCGCATCGGCCCAGCGCACTTCTCGCACATCAATTTCCGCGGCACGATGAGATTCGGCGTCGACAAGTTCGCTGTGGCGCTGATCCAGCGCGCGCCGGGCCAGGCAACTCGGATGGCTTCCTGACGAGGAACGGGCCGGCATCCCCGGGCCAGCAGACACGCGGTCAGCGAGGCAAGTTGACAACCGTTGTCAAACCGTCCAGGATCTCGCCATGAGTCGCCAAACCATGAGTTTCGCCTTGCCCGAGTCGATGCGGGAGTACATTGACAACCGGGTCGCCGCTGGCAACTACGGCAACACGAGCGAGTACATCCGCGACTTGGTCCGGCGCGACCAGGAGGAACAGGCCAAGAAGAGGCTTCGCGATCTCATCGAAGAGGGGCTGGCATCCGGGCCAGGCCGGCGTCGCACCAAAGCGGACAAGAAGGAACTGCTGGCGATCGCTCGCGGCGAGATCGATTGAAGCCGGCGGTTCTGCGCCCGCAGGCGCTGCGCGACCAGCAGGGCGAGGTTCGGTACTACCGCAAGGAGGGCGGCACCCGCGTGGCGGTGGAGCTGGCCAACGCCACCAACGCCGCGCTTGACCAGATCGAACTCGATCCAGGGATCGGCTCGCCGACGCTCGGAAAGCTTCTTGGCATTCCAGGGCTTCGGACCTGGCGGGTCTCGAAGTTCCCGCTGCTCTGGT
>CAYJEC010000833.1:0-1694 GCA_964369025.1 uncultured Ideonella sp.
CTTGCAGGAACGCGTCGACAGGCTCTTCCAGCGACGCAAACTGTGCGCTGAAGCCCGCAATCGCCGCGCGTTGCTCGGCCCCTCGTTCGGCCTGCAAGCGTTCCAGTACCCGGTCTTGCAGGCGCTGCAGCAGCGCCTTGAACTCGCCGCGGAAACTGCCCGACGCGCCTTCCGGCGTGGTGCTGGCCTCAAAGCTCACGCCCCACACCTGGCGCCGGCCCTCGGCGTCAAGGTTGTCGAAGAACTCCGTGAAACCGCTGAGCAAGTCGCACTTGCTCACCAGAACGTACACCGGCAGGCGTTGGCCGAGCCGCTCCTCCAGTTCCCGCACGCGCTGACGAACAGCGCGCGCGTGTTGCTGGCGGCTGCTGGCGTCCAGCTTGCACAGCATGTCGGCACCGAAAGCCACCACCACGCCGTTCAGCGGCTGCTCCGCGCGCTCGCGCCGCAGCAAGTCCAGGAAGCGGTTCCAGCCAGCCTTGTCGACCTGGGCGTCGCTATCCTGGGTGGTGTACCGGCCCGCGGTGTCGATCAGCACTGCCTGCTCGGCAATCCACCAGTCGCAGTTGCGTGTGCCGCCCACGCCTGACACGCGCCCTTCCGCCAACGGAAAGGTCAGGCCCGAGTTGCGGATGTCGGTCGTCTTGCCCGAGCCTGGGGGCCCGATGATCACGTACCACGGCCGTTCGTACAGGAACCCGCCCTTGCCACTGCCAGCCGTCTTCAGCGTTCGCAGCGCCTCGGACAGTCTGGAGGCCACAGCCGTCTCTTCTTCCTTGGCAGCAACCGCCTGAGCATTGGCCTTGGCGGCCCGCTCGTCGACTTCGGTGGCACCAGCCACCAAGGCAGCGTCGCGCTTCTGGGCCCGGCGTGCCAACACCACCACAACCACCAGCCAGACCAGCGGCGGAATCAGCGCCAACAACAGCAGGACCCACCACGTGCTGGTGCCCAGCAAGGCCGGTGCAAAGAACCAGATCAGTGCGGCGAGCAGCAAAGAACCGAACAAGCCGGCCAGGCCGGGAATCGTGCGCAAGGTGGACAAGATCGCTTTCATGGGTCAGCGGCTCTCTGCGCGCGTCAGCACGATCTCGACCCGGCGGTTGGCTTCGCGGCCCGCTTCGGTGGTGTTCGATTGAACCGGTTCGGAGTCGGCGCGCCCTTCGGCCCTGAAACGTTCGGGCTGACCGCTGGAAAGGCCCAGCACCGCCTTTGCAGCCGCTGCGCGCGCAGTCGAGAGTTCGAAGTTGGAAGGAAATTGCACGGTACGGATGCGCTGGTTGTCGGAGTGCCCCACCACCAGCACTTGACCGGGCTCGGCGCGCAGGCCTTCTCCGATGCGCTGCAAAAGCTTCACGAAGGACTCCTGAATCTCGGCGCGACCCGAATCGAACATGCCACGTGAGAGCACGCGGATCGTCAGGCGCTGTGCGGTGCCTTGCACCATCACCCGACCTTGGGAGAGCTCGACTGCCAGCAGTTGCCTGAATTTGTCCACGGCGTCGCCGCTGGCAGGGGGCGGCGCGGCCGGCGGCTGCGCCGCCACACTGCGCTCCATCGCGGGCGCTTGTGCAGGCGGCAGCGCCACCAACCGGTCCTGCAAGGCATCACCCCGCGAACTGACGAACATGGAAATCACCGCGTAGCCCAGGGCCAGCACGGCCAGCGCCACCGTGGCAATGACCCAAGCGGGC
>CAYJEC010000834.1:0-1691 GCA_964369025.1 uncultured Ideonella sp.
AGGAGGCGGAGGCACGGCGGCACGTCAGGGTCAAAGCCCAGTTCGGTGGGACACATGGTGGTGCGGCCCGCGCTGGCCGGCATGATCCTCCGCGTGTAGCCCGCAAAGAAAAGGGCGTTGATCAGTTCCGACTTGACGCGCGAGAACTCGGCAACGAAGGCCACCATGACCTTGTCGGAACGCACTTGCTGCTCAAGACGGCGCAAACGCTCCTCCAGACCCGAGTCCAGGATTTCATGGTCCTTCATCCAGTCCGACAGAAGCTTGAGGCGCAGGGCGAACTCACGCCGCCATGCGCCGTGCTGGTCAAACTGCTCGTTGAATGAAACGCTCAAACGATCTCCGGGGAACAACTCGAAGAATATACACCCGGCAATGGGGGCATCACAGTGTCAGAACTTTTGGCAGGAGGGGCAAAAGAACGTCGAGCGTTGCCCCTGGCGAATCTGTCGGACAGGGCTCGCACAACACCGACAAGGCAGGCCGGCCCGGTCGTAAACCCTGGCCTCCAGCTGGAAGTAGCCAGCGTGGCCATCGGCATTCGAGAAGTCGCGCAATGTGCTGCCACCACTCTTGACTGCGCGGGCCAGAACTTCGCGAATGGCCTTGTGCAAGCTCGCGACGCGTGTACGCGTCAGTCTGGATGCCCTAACGGTCGGGCGAATACCTGCCAGGAACAGTGCCTCAGACGCGTAGATATTGCCAACCCCCACCACAACCTCACCCCCTAGCAACACTTGCTTGATAGGGCCTTGGCGACGTTTGAGGCCTGCATGAAACTTATCGAGTTCGAACTCATCGGACAAAGGCTCCATTCCAAGGTGACCCAACAACTTCTGGGCGACCGGAGCTTGTTCATGTTCGGCATACACCACTGCGCCAAACCTCCGCGGGTCATGGAGCCGCAAGACGCCTTGGCTGGTCACGAGGTCCACGTGATCGTGCGCACCGGCAGGCGCCATCGTCCGCTCGAATTTCAAGCTTCCTGACATTCCCAGATGCCAGAGCAGCAGCCCCTGATCGAGATCCATCAGCAGGTATTTGCCTCGCCGTCGCACCCGCAATACCGTTTGCCCCATCAGAGACGCCGCTGTACAGCCCAACGGCCAACGCAACGGCTTGCCCAGACGCAAGTCTTGGATGTGCGCTCCTTCGATCCGGTGAGAAAAGCTCAGCCGGGTGACTTCGACTTCCGGGAGTTCGGGCATAGACAAATGAGGTTGGTGGGCTTGGATTATTATGGGTCGATGACTCCCCTACCACGCCTGCTGCTGACCATTGCATGGTCGCTAGGCTGTGCTTTCGCCGCGCAGGCCCAAGCCCCAGCCGGCCAGCCAGCACCGCCCCAAAACTCGTCGCTTGATGCACCCCTGTTTTATCAGCTACTTCTCGGGGAGCTGAACGCACGTGGTGACGAGCCTGGCACGGGGTTCTCCCTGATTCTGGATGCTGCCCGCAAGTCGAAGGACGGCCTGCTGTATCAGCGCGCGGTTGACATCGCGTTCCAGGCCCGCTCCGGGGACGCCGCACTCCAAGCTGCCCGCGCATGGAAACAGGCATTGCCCGAATCGCGCGAGGCCAACCGCTACGTCTTGCAAATTCTCGTCGCCTTGAACCGTCTGCCAGAGACCGTTGAGCCCCTCACCGCCGAAATCCGGCTGGCTCCAGAGAACGACCGCATCGCGGCCCTG
>CAYJEC010000835.1:0-1687 GCA_964369025.1 uncultured Ideonella sp.
GACGAAGAGGTCGGCCTGCACCCGGCGGGCTTTGGCCACGCGCTCGTGCAGCGGCACGAAGTAGTCTGCATCGCGGGTCAGCATGGCCCGCATGCCCGGCTTGGCGTTCAGCCGTTCGCGCAACTGCAGAGACACCTGCAGCACCACGTCCTTCTCTCGCGGGCCGCTGGGGCCGACAGCGCCAGGGTCCTCGCCGCCGTGGCCGGGGTCGATGGCGATGACGATCAAGCGGTCGATTCGGTCCTTCATCTCGCGCGAAGGGGGCGGCAGCGGCGCGAGGCTGCGGCCGGGAGCGGAGGTTGCGGCGACTGGCGGCACGGCCGGCAAGGGCTTGTCGACCCGACCGATGAACTCGCCCAGGGCATCCTGCACCGATTTTGCGGCGTCGCGCTCGGCGACGTCCTTCTCGCGGATCAGGGCCAGCAGCGGGTCTGCGGCCTCGGTGGGATAGAGGTCGAAGACCAGGCGGTGTTGATAGGCGGCCACCGGCGTCAGGGTGAACTGCTGTGGCTTGGCTGGCTGCTTCAGATCGATCACCAGGCGCACCATGCGGGGCTGGTTCTGGCCAACCCGGACTCCAGCGATGAAGGGGTCGTCCGGGCGGACCTTGCCGACCAGATCGCGCAGGGCCGGGCTGAGTTCCAGGTTGTCGATGTCAACCACCAGGCGCTGCGGGTTCTCGGCCAGGAAGTGCTGGGCCGTGAGCGCCAGGTCGGATTCAATGGTCACGCGGGTGTACTCGGCGGCCGGCCAGACCCGCACCGCGACGATCGCCGCGCCCCAGGCCAGTTCCGCGGGCCCGAGCGTGAGCACCACGGTGCCCAGGCCGGCGAGCGCCTCGCGGCGGCGCATCATCCGGCTGCCCCTTGCAGCAAGGCCTGGCCGGTGGTGCTGAATGCCTCGGCGCGGACCGTGCGGCTGTCGTCGGGCTGCGGGGTGAGTGTGAGCCGCAGGTCAGGCGGCGGCAGGTGCGGCGCGGCCTTCTCAGCCCACTCGGCGACCTTCAGGCCGGGCTCGGCGTAGAGGTCACGCAGGCCGGCATCGGCCCATTCACGGGGATCGTCGAAGCGGTAGAAGTCGAAATGCGAGACCGCCAGCGGTTGACCCGCCGGTGTGCTCAACTCATAGGGCTCGACGACCGCGTAGGTGGGGCTCTTGATGCGGCCGGTGGCACCCAGGGCCCGCAGCAGGTGGCGCACGAA
This sequence comes from uncultured Ideonella sp., assembly GCA_964369025.1. GTDB lineage: Bacteria > Pseudomonadota > Gammaproteobacteria > Burkholderiales > Burkholderiaceae_C > Ideonella. The sequence goes on from CAYJEC010000835.1 coordinate 1,203, forward strand.
GGTGGTCTTGCCGGCGCCCAGCGGGCCGTCGAGTTCGATGCGGGCATCCTGCAACGCCGGCTGCTGCGCCATTTGGGCGGCGAAAAGGCCACAGGCCGCTTCGTCGGGCCAGTTCAGCGTGCGTGTTTCTAGAATCGGCGGATGGCTCAAGGTCACGAAGCGGTCACGGCAGTGGCCCGGCAACTCCAAACATGGGCGAGTTCACTCGGATTCTCCCAGATCGGCGTGGCCGACGTGGATCTGGGCACCGCCGAGCCGGGCCTGCTGGCCTGGCTGGAAGCCGGCTTTCACGGTGAGATGGCCTATATGGCGGCACATGGCCTCAGGCGTGCGCGGCCGGCCGAACTGGTGCCGGGCACCGTGCGTGTCATCACCGCACGCATGGATTACCTGCCGGCCGCCACGCCGCCCGATTGGCCGGCGCGCGAATGGCAGCGGCTGGCACAGCCGGGTCTGGCCACCATTTCCCTCTACGCGCGGGGCCG
>CAYJEC010000836.1:0-1685 GCA_964369025.1 uncultured Ideonella sp.
CTGCCCGTCAGCCCGAGCTGATGAACGAACTGCAAACCAAGATGTTCCTGCTGGCCGGCCTGATCGACGCGGCCTTCATCATCGGCACCGGTATCGCCCTGTGGTTCGCCACGGCCAACCCGTTCCTGGGCCAGATCGCCCAAGCCGTCGCCGCTGCCGCCGCCAAGTAAATCGGCCTGGTTGTCGTGAGAGGCCGGTGCGTACCCCCAAGGTGCGCCCGGCTGAATGTCCCGTCACCGTGATTGAGGCAATAAAGTGAGCATCACCGGTACCCTCATCGTCCAGATGATCGTGTTCCTGATCCTGGTCTGGTTCACGATGAAATTCATCTGGCCGCCGATCACCGTCGCGCTCGACGAGCGCGCGAAGAAGATTGCCGAAGGCCTGTCGGCCGCCGACAAGGCCAAGTCGGAGTTGGCCGTGGCCAACCAGAAGGTCGAGCAACAGCTGTCTTCGGCCCGCGACGACGCTGCCAAGCGCCTGGCTGACGCCGGCCGCCTGGCCCAGCAGATGGTCGAAGAAGCCAAGACGCGTGCCAGCGAAGAAGGCGCCAAGATCGTTGCCGCGGCCAAGGCCGAGGCCGAGCAGGAATCCCTGAAGGCCCGTGAGGCCCTGCGCGAGCAGGTCGCCGTGCTGGCCGTCAAGGGTGCCGAGGCGATCCTGAAGCGCGAGGTCAACGCCGGCGTCCACGCCGACCTGCTGAGCCGCCTGAAGACGGAGCTGTAGACCATGGCCGAGCTTGCAACCATCGCCCGCCCCTATGCCGAGGCCTTGTCCAAGGCCATCGGCACCGACGACGCCGGCGCATTGGCCGGTCAGCTCGAAGCGCTGGGCGCCGTGGCCGGCAACGGCCAACTGCGCCAGTTCGCCGACAGCCCCAAGGTCACGTCTGCGCAGGTGTTCGAGCTGATCACCGGCGTGGCCAAGCAGGCCCTGTCGCCGAAGGTGGCCAACCTGCTGACCACGGTCATCGAGAACGGACGCCTGGTCGCGCTGCCCGAGATCGCCGCGCAGTTCCGCGCGCTGGTCAACGCCCGCAGCGGGGTATCGGACGCCACCATCTACAGCGCCTTTGCGCTCGATGCCGGCCAGCTGGCCGACATCAGCGCCACGCTGGAGAAGCGATTCGGTCGCAAGCTCAACGCCACGGTGCAGGTCGACGAAACACTGATCGGCGGCATCCGCGTGGTGGTCGGCGACGAGGTGCTGGACACCTCGGTCAAGGCCCGCCTCGAGCAGATGAAGGTCGCGCTGATCCACTGACCGCCACCCGACACGCGCATCGGCACATCCATCCATCGGCAGCCGGCCACAAACCGCTGCCGCGCTTTCGGAGAAAGCAATGCAACTCAATCCTGCAGAAATTTCGGAACTGATCAAGAGCCGCATCGAGGGCCTCGGCGCCTCGACGGACATCCGCAACCAGGGCACCGTGGTCTCGGTGACCGACGGTATCGTCCGCGTGCACGGCTTGTCCGATGCCATGCAGGGCGAAATGCTCGAATTCCCCGCCGGCAAAGACGGTCAGCCCTCGTTCGGCCTGGCGCTGAACCTGGAGCGTGACTCGGTCGGCGCGGTGATCCTGGGCGAGTACGAGCACATCTCCGAAGGCGACACCGTGAAGTGCACGGGCCGCATCCTGGAAGTGCCGGTCGGCCCCGAGCTGATCGGCCGCGTGGTCAACG
>CAYJEC010000837.1:0-1678 GCA_964369025.1 uncultured Ideonella sp.
ACGACTTCGAGCGCGTGCGCCGTCGGGTGCCGGTACTGTGCGACCTCAAGCCCAGCGGCAAGTACCTGGCGATCGACCTGCACCGCGCCGGCGGCATCCCGCAGGTGATGAAGACACTGCTGTCCGCCGGCCTGATCCACGGCGACTGCATGACCATCACCGGCAAGACGGTGGCCGAGAATCTGGCCGGGCTGCCAGACGCGCCGAGCGCCGACCAGGACGTTATCCGCCCCCTGTCCCAGCCGATGTACGCCGAGGGCCACCTCGCTATCCTGAAGGGCAACCTGTCACCCGAGGGCTGCGTGGCCAAGATCACCGGCCTGAAGAACCCGGTGATCACCGGCCCGGCTCGGGTGTTCGACGACGAGCAGTCCGCGCTGGCCGCCATCATGGCCAACAAAATCGTGGCCGGCGACGTGATGGTGCTGCGATACCTCGGCCCCAAAGGCGGCCCGGGCATGCCCGAGATGCTGGCCCCCACTGGCGCGCTGATCGGGCAGGGGCTCGGCGAATCGGTCGGCCTGATCACCGACGGGCGTTTCTCAGGCGGCACCTGGGGCATGGTGGTCGGCCACGTGGCACCAGAGGCCTACGAAGGGGGGACCATTGCACTGGTGCACGAAGGCGACTCGATCACCATCGATGCGCACACCTTGAAGCTGGAGCTGAACGTCCCGGCGGACGAACTGGCCCGCCGCCGGGCTGCATGGGTCAAGCCGGCGCCACGCTACACGCGGGGTGTGCTGGCCAAGTTCGCCAAGAACGCCTGCAGCGCCAGCGGCGGCGCCGTGCTGGACAAGTTCGAGTGAAATAGGCCCCCACCCGCCGAGCGGGTGGTCAACCGGCCTGGCGCCTAACGGCGATTCCGGTCCTTGGGGCCCATGCCCAGATTCTCGACATTGCGCAGGCGGCGCGCTGCCTTTCGCTCATCGTCCTTCTGCATCTCGCGGCGCTTGGTCAGGCCGCTTGAATCGGCCCAGGCCCACCAGGCCAGGGCCAGCACGAAGGGCAGCACGAACTTCCACAGGTCGCCCGTGAGCTCCCAGTTCCACTGCCCCATGGGGTCGACCCCGGCCAAGTGGAGTCCGACCAGAATCACACCGACAATCACGAACACCATGGCGAGCTCCCGGAGGTCACGGCACACCGGCCACGCGCGCAAGGCGCACGTCAACCGAACTTTGTAAACTACGTTGTTGTCACTGTAAACCAGTCGTCTCGACAAGCCCCCACCTGAAACCCGGAAGGAACCCATGAAGACCTTGATTGCCCTGCTGGCGCTCGCCGCCGTTTCGCCGGCCTTTGCCAACGCCGACCTGGCCGCCAAGAAGAACTGCCTGGCCTGCCACGCCGCCGACAAGAAGCTGGTTGGCCCTGCCTACAAGGATGTGGCCGCCAAGTACGCTGGCCAGAAGGATGCCGTGGCCAAGCTGGCCGAGAAGATCCAGAAGGGCGGCGTGGGTGCCTGGGGCCAGATCCCGATGCCTGCCAACCAAGTCACGCCGGACGAAGCCAAGCAACTGGCCACCTGGGTGCTGACGATCAAGTGATCGGCTGAAGCCCCAACGAGAAAGCCCCGCAGTGCGGGGCTTTTTTCATGGGTTACGCAGGCGGGTCAGTTGTTCTGCGACAACTGATCCAGGATCGCCGGGTTCTCCAGGGTGGAGGTGTCCTGCGT
>CAYJEC010000838.1:0-1675 GCA_964369025.1 uncultured Ideonella sp.
GAGCAGATCGTGGCCACCTACGCCATTAGCAAGCCGCAGGCCGTGGCGTGCCTGCTGGCGCTGGACAAGCTGGGTTTCCTGGAACTGCGCGCCAACAACCGCTACCGCGTGAAGGTGGACAAGACCTTCCGCTGGCGGCCGGGCGGCCCGGTGATGCAGTACTTCCGCGCCCACGCCATGACCGACTACTTCAGCGGTGACTTCGGCGACCCGGGCGAGTTGCTGATGCTGGTGCACGGGCAGATCAGCCCCGCGCAGGCGCAACTCTTCAACGAGCGCCTGCGCCGCCTGGCGCAGGACTTCGCGCAGCAGCACCTGGCCGACCAGAAGCTGCCCGAAGGTGAGCGCCGCGCCTACACGCTGGTCTTCGGCATGCGCAGCTGGCTGTTTGGCGCGTTCCGGCAGTTGCTCAGGCAGCCGGCTTGAACAGACTTTCCTTCAGCACCGCGCAGCACAAGGCCACGGCCGTGCGGGCTTCGTCCAACAGGCGGCTCATAGGGATAAAGCCGTGGATCTGGCGCTCGAAGCACACGTACTGGCAGGGCGTGCCTGCGGCGCTCAACTTGTCGGCATAGGCCCGGCCTTCGTCCACCAGCGGGTCGTAGCCTGCGGTCAACACCAGCGCGGGCGGCAGCCGGCTGTGGTCCGCGGCCAGCAGCGGTGACGCACGCCAGTCCGGCCACTGGGCAGGGTCTGGCATGTAGTGACCGCGGAAGTAGGCAATCGTGTCGGCGGTGAGCACGTAGCCTTGGGCATTGCGCGTGTGCGAAGGCGCCGTGCAGCGCATGTCGGTGGCGGGATAGATGAGCAGTTGGAAGGCCAGCGGCGGGTCGCCCGCATCGCGCAGGGCCAGAGACACCACAGCGGCCAGGTTGCCACCGGCGCTGTCGCCGCCAACGGCCACGCATTGCGAGTCGATGCCAAGCGCCGCGGACTGCGAGCGCACCCAGCGTGTGGCTTCCACGCAGTCGTCCACCGCGGCCGGGAAGCGGTGCTCCGGACCCATGCGGTAGTCCACCGACACCACGGCCACGCCGGCACCGTTGCACAGTTGGCGACACAGCACGTCGTGCGTGTCCAGGTCGCCCATGGTCCAGCCGCCGCCGTGGAAGTACACCAGCACGGGCAGCTGCGCAGCCGCGTCGCTGCCGGCCGGGCGGTACAAGCGCAGCGGCACGCCACTGGCGCTCTTCAGTGCACGCACCTCGGAGACTGCGGGAGGCTCGGGCTGCGAGAAGAAGCGCCGCTCCAGGTACATGCGCCGGGCCTCGGCGGGCGTGAGCGTGTGCGTCGGCGGGATCTGGCGCTGCGCCATCAGGGCGATCAGCGCGGCGGCTTGCGGGTCGAGCATGGGGGTGGGCCTGGGTGCAAAACGGACGGCCAGTATGCGTGAGCGCCACTGGATGCCCTGCAAGGCTGGAAGAATCGGTGGGTCTCCAGCACCAGGCCTGCAACCATGACCACCACTTCGCCAGCAGCAGCACCGGCCACGCTCCGCGAACTGCGGCCCGGCGATCTGGGCTGGGTGATCAGCCGCCACGGCCAGCTCTACGCTGAGGAGTACGGCTGGGACATGCGCTTTGAAAGCCTGGTGGCCCGCATTGCCGCGGACTACCTGGACCGCCTGGACGCGACGTCCGAATGCGCCTGGGTGGCCGAAGTCGATGGCCGGCCG
>CAYJEC010000839.1:0-1670 GCA_964369025.1 uncultured Ideonella sp.
TCGGCAACGGTCAGCTCCTTCTGCTCGGGATGCGCGTGCGTTGCGGCCCAGCGCAGGCACTCGGCCTCCAGCCACCCGTTGAGCTCCTCGATGCTGGCAAAGCGCAGGCGAGGCTGGAAGAAGCGGCCTCGGATGGTCTGCACCTGGTGTTCAACCTGCCCCTTCTCCCACCCCGCCGCTGGCGAGCAGGCCGTGGGCTCGACCATGTAATGATCGGCCATGACCAGAAAGCGGCGGTTGAACACCCGCTCCTTGCCGACGAACACGGTGGTGACCGCGGTCTTCATGTTATGGGATGGACGCCTCCCGTCTTCCGACCAACATGTCGGTCAACAAGAAGGAGGAAGGCAATGACAATGGAGATTCTCGCGATCGATCTGGGCAAGCAGTCGTTCCACCTGCACGGGATCGACGCCGATGGGGTAGTTATCTCGCGCAAGGTAAGTCGTGCCAAGCTCGAGAACGCAGTGACCGAACTTGATCCCGCGATTGTTGCTATGGAGGCTTGTGCGAGCGCCCACCACTGGGGTCGACGGTTCTCAGCGTCCGGTCGCCAAGTGCGCCTGGTCAACCCAAGGTTCGTCAAGGCGTTCGTGCGCGGGTCCAAGAACGATGCCATCGACGCAGAGGCGATCTTCGATGCGGCTTCGAGGCCGACGATGCGCTTCGTCCCGGTGAAGACGACCGAGCAGCAGGATCTTCAAAGCCTGCACCGCGTGCGAGAGCGGCTGGTCGTCCAACGCACCTCGCTCATCAACCATGCCCGGGGGCTTCTCGCCGAGTACGGCGTAGTCTTACCTAAAGGCCCGTGGCGCTTTCGTCAGCAAGTCCCGGCAGCCGTGGCTGAGGCTGATTTGTCCAACCTTGCCCGCGAGTTGTTTACTGAGCTGATGGATCAGCTCACCGACGTAGAAGCCCGCCTTGCAAAGCTCGACGCCAAGCTCGTCAGCATCTGCCGCGAGCATGAAGCCTGTCGCCGGCTTGCAGCCTTGCCGGGCGTCGGGCCGGTTATTGCGACCGCGCTTGTTGCCGCGGTGGATGACGGTCGGCATTTCCGCTCAGGCCGGGAGCTCGCCGCGTGGATCGGCTTAGTGCCAAGACAGTACACGACCGGCGGCAAGCCCAGGCTCGGCGGCATCGGGCGACGCGCCAACCATTATCTGCGGCGCCAGCTTATTCATGGGGCCCGGGCGGTGATCAGCCGACTTGCTGCAAAGGACGATGGGCGATCAGTCTGGCTGAAGGGCATTGTTGCTCGAGCAGGTTTCAACAAGGCGCTCGTGGCGCTTGCCAACAAGACCGCCCGCTTGGCCTGGGTGCTGCTGGCCCGGAAGGAAGATTACCTGCCAGCGTAACGCATTGGCTGAACAGGGCTAGGTCCCCGAACGATTGCGAGGTGGATGTTGATGGTGCAACGGCAGGGGCCGCCGCTTCGAAGCCTGATCTACGACAAGGCCATCGAGGCCGATCATGTTATGAGGCAAGAAGTAGCGGACTCCCATCAAGGCCAGGAGCGTGACCGCTCCGACCACAGGCCGGATAGATTCACGCAACCCAAGCCGGATGCAACGATCAGAACTACCTTGCGGCGGGAGGCGTCCATAGATTATCGTAGATGCCGCGCGTCGGCACGCCTCCAAAGAAGGCGAACGCCCGCGCATGGGCGTCGA
>CAYJEC010000840.1:0-1668 GCA_964369025.1 uncultured Ideonella sp.
CGTCACCAGACGGATGTTCCAGGTTTTCATGGCAAGGGTCTGGCCACGCGACCAGAACCAGCCGAAATAGATGCCAAACACCACAAAGAGAAAGGCCTGGAGCAGGAGCCGTCGCTCATCCATCGCGTGGCGCATCTGGCCCAGGGTGCTGAACAGCCAGCCAGCGACAAAGACCACCGCAAACATCAGGATGCCCTCATAGAGCCAACAAGCCATTCGCCGGCGCAAGGGCGGCGCAGTCAAGTCCATCTGCTGGGGGTCACCTTCCACAGGCTTGCAACCGGATCATTGGCGCTCGACCGGAGCCGAACCCGGCGCAGCGGCCTGGACGGGCTGCGGCAGCAGCGTGTGGTGATCCACCTTGGCGGGATCGACCTTGATCCTCGGGCGGTCTGCCGAATCGGTCTTTGGCTTGGGCACAGATGCGAGCTTTTGTGCGGGGACAGGTTTGACAGCGGGTGCCGCACCCACAGGTTTGGAGGATGCATTGGCGGCCAGCTTCTGCCTTTCCGCAGGGCTCAGGGACTGATACGCCTCCCACTTGGCCTTTTTGTCGTCAGGCGCGAGCTTCTTGGTATCGGCAAAATTCAGCCGTGCCTGCGCCCGCTGTTGGGGGCTCAAGGCGACCCATTCCGTCATCCTGCTGTGCAGCGTGGCCTGCTCGGCCGGGGGCAGCTTGGGGTAGTTCTGAGCGAGCGCTATCCACTTGCGTTTCTGGCCCTCGCTGAGGGTGTTCCAAGGGGCAGATAGCGGTTGCAGGGACTGCTGCTGGGCTGCTGACAATTCAGCCCATTGGGGCCCGGACGCCGCAGGTTTGGCAACAGCCTTGGCGGCCACTGTGGGCTTGGTCGCCTGGGCCTTGGCGGCAGTGGTTGCAGAGGCTGGCGGAGCTGGGATGGGCGCCAACTGCGCCCAAGCTGTCGAAGCGAATACCACCAAAGACACGAACGCAACCAAGTCCCGCGTCCCGGGGGACGCCCGTCCACCGTTGCCAGATATCTGAGAGCCAGGCCGTGAAACGAACCGCATGCCGGACTATTGCGCCCGGTCGCCGGCCGCCTTCAGGTACTGGACAAATCCAGGGTCAGCATAGGCGGCAGGTGGCAAATCATCGGTCAGGAGGGCCGCGTCCACCTCGGCCAACTCGTGCGCCCGGCTGTCGTTTTGAACCACATGAATGGCCACCAGCCCTGCTGCAAGCACCACAATGGGCAATGCAGAAGCGAGTCGACCCCAAAATCCCAGGTGATCCGAGTCAAAGCCCAGCGTGGCGACGCCACCTGACACCGAGGCTACCCGCACGGGCTGCAACACAGATGACTTGCGCTGGGCGACAGCACGCTCCCGGGCGGCACGCAGCCTCTCACTGATGTCGTAGGGCAGGTCGGCCGAACCAGCAGACAGGCGCGAAGCGACCCGCAGTCCAAAACGGTGCTGCATCAACTCGGCTTGATGTTGGGGTGAATGCGTCATAGTTGTATACCTTTTGCCTTCAGCGATTTACTGAGGGCCAGAACCGCCCGGGAACAGTGCGTTTTGACACTGCCTTCCGAGCAGCCCATGGCCGCAGCCGTTTCAGCCACGTCCATTTCCTCCCAGTAACGCATGAGGAACGCTTCTCGTTGACGTGTTGGCAACTGCTGTATCTCAGTTTCAATGCCACGCAAA
>CAYJEC010000841.1:0-1664 GCA_964369025.1 uncultured Ideonella sp.
GCCCAGGCGCACCGGGCGCTCGAATCACGCAGCACCACCGGCGCCACCGTGCTCATCCCCTGAGCCTGGCACGGGCGCAGCCAACACATCGAACGCCTCACACGCGTCAGCGCCTCGCACGAACCACATAGCGGCCACACACGAGCCACGTGCGGGGCACGGCCCGGCCCATCCGCCGCCCGCCCGCACGAAAACAAAGACCGGAGACACCCACCATGGACCTTGCCGCCACCCCCGCCCGCTCGGACGACAGCTACCTGCATGGCCCCGGGCCGGCCTGGTTCGCCTTTGCCATGACGCTGGCGCTGATGGTGTTCGACTATGTCGACCGCCAGATCATCGTGTCGCTGTTTCCGCACATGAAGGCCGACTGGGGCCTGTCGGACAAACAACTCGGCGCGCTGGTGTCGGTGGTGTCGGTGAGTGTGGCGCTGGGTGCCTTGCCGGTGGCTGGCCACCATGATCGTGGCAGCCTGCTGCTGCCATCGCTCACGCTGGGCCTTGGGTTGGCGGCCGGTCTGGCGCGGGTCACGCGTGCGTCGCTGCGCGACGCGCTGGCCAGCCCCTTCATGGAGTTTGCGCGGACCAAGGGCCTGACGGATCGCGCTGCGCTTGTCCGCCATGGCCTTCGGCACGCCAGCCTTCCGGTCGTGGCCTATCTGGGCGTCCACGCCGTGCTGCTGGCCGAAGGTGCGGTCGTCGTGGAAACACTTTTTGCGTGGCCGGGGATCGGACACGCCCTGGTCCACGCTGTGTTTGGCCGCGACGTGCCCATGATCCAGGGCACCGCCCTGTGCATGGGTGTGTTGTTCGTGTCGTTCAACCTGCTGGTGGACTCGGCATGCCTGGCTCTGGACCCCCGCCAGCGCCTGAAGGGGGCTCCATGATGGGCGTTCGCCAACTGGGTGCGAGCCTTCTGGCCGCCGTCGCGCTCTTTGCGTTGATCGGCCCGCTGTGCATCGGCCACGACCCTGCCGCCCAGTCCTTGGGCGACAGCCTGCTGAGACCCGGCCCAGTGCATTGGCTGGGCACGGATTTGCTGGGCCGCAGCGTGCTGGCCCGCCTGGCGCATGCTGCACAGCTTTCGCTCGGGCTGGCGCTGCTGTGCGCACTGACGGCCGCTGTCCCCGGCGTTCTCCTGGGGCTGGCTGCCAGCTGGTGGGGCGGGCGGATCGATACCGCGTTGAGCCTGTTGGCAGACGCGGTTCTGTCGATGCCGGGCCTCTTGCTGGTGCTGATGGTGGCTGCCATTGCGCCAGGGCAGCACTGGGCGCTGTACGCGGGCCTGTCATTGGCACTCTGGGTGGAGTACTTCAGGGTATGCCGCGCCACCAGTCGCCCGGTGTTCGCGGGCGATGCGGTCCAGGCTTCCGGGCTGCTTGGCTTTGGCCCCGGCTACCTGCTGCGGCGCCATCTTCTGCCCACCCTGGCACCCGTTCTGGCGCCGCTGGTGGCCTTCAGCACTGCGCAGGCCGTACTGGGTCTGGCGGCGCTGGGTTTCATTGGCGTGGGGCTTCAGCCGCCCACCGCAGAACTTGGACTCATGATGATTGAATACCTGCCCCACTACGCCGAGGCGCCGTGGCTGATTGCCGCCCCGGTCTCACTCCTGCTGCTGGTTGTGCTCGGCATGGTCTTGCTGGCGGGCGACGGAGGTGCTTCAT
>CAYJEC010000842.1:0-1662 GCA_964369025.1 uncultured Ideonella sp.
CGCGAACTTCAGGAACGCCAGGCGCTGCTCGATGGAGCGCTCCAGCATCTGGCGCTGGTAGCTGTCGATCGAATCCCACTTGTTGATCGCGATCACCACCGCCCGGCCAGAATCCAGGATGTAGCCCGCAATGTGGGCGTCTTGGTCGCTCACGCCTTCGGCGGCATCGACCATCAGCACCACCACGTTGGCGTCGGCAATCGCCTGAAGGGTCTTGACCACCGAGAACTTCTCGATCGCTTCGAAGACCTTGCCCTTTCGGCGCAGCCCTGCTGTGTCGATCAGTTCGAAATGCTGGCCACCCCGCTCGAATGGCACATGGATCGCATCACGGGTCGTGCCGGGCATGTCGAAGGCGATCAGGCGCTCCTCGCCAAGCCAGGTGTTGATCAGCGTCGATTTGCCGACGTTCGGCCGCCCAGCCACTGCCAGTCGGATGGGGGCGTTCTCGTCGGGGGCGGTGTCGTCTTCATCGGGTTCGGGGAAATCCGCAAGCGCCGCCTCCAGCAAGCTTCGAATGCCCTGCCCGTGTGCCGCCGAGATGGGGTGCGGCTCGCCCATCCCCAACTCATGAAACTCGGCCAGCAAAGGTGACTCGGCCATGCCCTCGGCCTTGTTGACGGTCAGCAGCACCCGCTTGTTGGCCTGGCGCAGGTAGCGTGCGATGTCCTGGTCCTGGCCCGACAAGCCAGCGCGGACATCGGTCACGAAGATCACCACGTCGGCCTCGGCCACCGCCTGTCGGGTCTGGCGTGCCATCTCGCGGACGATGCCGGTCGTGCTGTCGGGCTCGAAACCGCCTGTGTCGACAACGATGAATTCGCGTTGACCCAAGCGCCCGTCACCGTAGTGGCGGTCACGCGTCAGGCCGGCAAAGTCCGCCACGATGGCGTCGCGGCTCTTCGTCATGCGATTGAACAGGGTCGACTTGCCCACATTGGGTCGGCCGACCAGTGCGATGACAGGCTTCAAGCCGTGTTCCCTATTCCGGCCGGAAGGCGAAAACGCCACCAGCGCGTGTGACCACCAGCAAGGTGTTGTCCGACAGCACCGGCGGTACGGCAATGCGGGTACCGTCGGTCGGCAGGCGCAGCAACTGCTTGCCGGCATCGCGCGACAGGAAATGCAATTGGCCTTCGAAGTCACCGAACACCACGGTCGGGCCGAGCGCTACGGGGGCACTGAGTTGACGGTTCAGCAGCACCTCACTGGTCCAGGCCACTTCGCCGCTGCCGCGGCGGCGGGTGGTGATTCGGTCGCTGCCGTCGGCGGAGAACACATAGCTGTCATCGCCCCCCACGGCCTCGATGCCACCGCCGTTCTGCGCCCATTTCAGGGTGCCGCGTTCCGCGTCGATGCAACCGACCGCGTTCTGGAAGGCTCGCATGCAGAAGTCGCTGCCCTGCCGTGTGGGCGGCCCCACCAAATCGGCCAGGCGTTCGACCTCGTTGGTGCCCCGGACCGTGCTCAGTGCGGTGTCCCACCGAACGGTGCCTTTGACCGGATCCACCCCCAGCAGCCGGGCGCCTTGGCCCACCAGCAGGGTGTCCTTGAAGGGTGTGAGCACGCCAGCCTGCGACAGCGTCAGGGAGTCCCCTGGGCGCTTGAGTGTCCACAGGCGACGCCCGTCCAGCACGTCGAAGGCGTGGACCACACGGTCGA
>CAYJEC010000843.1:0-1661 GCA_964369025.1 uncultured Ideonella sp.
ACCCGGGCCCAGGCGGCCACCGGCAGGTGCTCCAGCTGGGCCTGCAGGAGGCTGTAGCGCTGCGCGTCCACCGGGGCGGGCGGCTCGGGCGGTGGCGGTGCCTGGTGGCGGTTGCCGGCTGCGCGCCGCGCCAGTGGCCAGGCCACGGCCAACCCCGCCAGCGCCAGCACTGCGGCCGCCACCCAGGCCCTTGGCGACGCTTCGGCAGCGTGCGCCACGGCGCCGGCAGCCAGCCACAGCAGCGCGGCCAAGCCCAGGCGGAGCATGTCAAAGCCCATGCTTGTCCAGCCGGCGGTAAAGCGCGGCGCGCGACAGGCCCAGCAGGCGTGCCGCCGCGCTGAGGTTGCCCTCGGCCTCGGCCATCGCCGCCAGAACGGCCGCGCGCTCCTGGGCGGCCAGCGAGCGCAGCGGCTCGGCCACCACCGCGGCGGCGGGGTCGCCGCCCCCTGCCGGTTGCGCGCGTTGCAGGGCGTCGCGGCAGGTGGCGATCAGGCGCACGTTGTCCCAGGGTTTGGTGATGAAGTCGAAGGCGCCGCGCTTGAGCGCCTGCACGGCCAACTCGATGTCGGCATAGGCCGTCATCACCACCACCACCGGCGGCTGCGGCCGGGCCTGCACCTCGGCGAGCAACTGCAGGCCCTGTGTGCCCTCGGTGCGGCCGGGGCCGAAGTTCAGGTCGAGCAGCAGCAGCGCCGGCCGCAGCTTGTCCAGCGCAGGAATCAACTCTGCCGGCCGGCGCAGGCAGGTGATGGGCGCAACGCGGCGCTGCAGCAGCAGTTGGGCAGCCAGGCCCACGCCGGGGTCGTCGTCGAGCAGCAGGATGGTGGGAGATTCCGTCACGAGCGGCATCTTCGCAGCACCGGCCGGGCGTGCGCCAGGGTGGTGTCCGGAAGCGGACAGGGGTCTGGCCCGCGGCCGCCGCCTGCCGGATGCTGTGAACCCTGATGAACCCGAACCCCTCCCAGCTGCCACCCAGCGGCGCCACCATGGCCCGCCCGCTGCCGCCTGCGCCGCGTTGGCGCCGCCGGTGGCCCATGGCCGCCTGGGCGGTGGCGGCCGCGACCGTGGTGGCATTGCTGGCCTGGCAGCGCGCGCCGCAGATGCAGGTGGTGGGCACGCCGCAACTGGCGGCGGTGCAGGCTGGCATGTTCCGCGACGAGCTGGCGCTGCGGGCCCGGGTGGAGCCCATGCGCTCGGTGCAACTCGACGCGGCCGAGGCCGGCCGGGTGGAGGCGGTTCTGGCGCACGATGGCGACCAGGTCGACGCCGGCGCGCCGCTTTACCGCCTGCACAGCCCCGAGCAGGAGCAGTTGCTGATGCAGCGCAGTGCCGAGGTGGCGCAGCAGATGGCCAACGTGTCGGTTCAGCGCAGCGCGCAGGCGGCCAGCCTGGCCATGAACCGGCGCGAGCTGGCACAGTTGCAGGCCGCCGAGGCGCAGGCCGAGGCCGAGCACGCCAGGCAGGCCCAATTTGGCACTGCCGGTTTCGTCTCGCCCGCCGCGCAGGAGCAGGCCGAACGCCAGCACCGGCTGGCCACGCAACTGCTGCAGCAGGCCCGCCAGGATCTGGGGCTCGAGGCCAGCACCCGACAACAATCCATCGACGAGATGGCCCGGGCAGTGCAAGGTCTGCAGCGCGGGCTGCAACTGCTCGAGCGTTCG
>CAYJEC010000844.1:0-1276 GCA_964369025.1 uncultured Ideonella sp.
GCTGGGTGCTGTCAATGAACCTGACCAAGACGCAGTTCCTGGTGCTGTCACAGGCGGCTGCGCAAGCGCAGCTGGTTCCCAATCTGGGCAACATTGCCCTGCTGCAACGCGCCGAAGCCTGCGGCCTGTTGCCCCCGGGTGTGGGCGATGAGGCGGCACGGGCCTACCGGGAGCTGCGGCGCATCCAGCACCAGGCCAGGCTCAATGAGGAGCCCACCCAGGTGGAGCCTGAAGTGGTGGCCGCTGAACGCCAGGCCATCGAACGCCTTTGGGCAGCCACCTTCCATTGACCGGATGCGGTCCTGAACCGCCCAATCCCCAGCAGTCGCCTGGGTTTATTTAATCAAACGATTGATTATTCTGTTCCAATCGGCGGATGGATCCCCTGCGCCAGCCGCCCTCCCAACGACCCCGCGCCGCGCGCAGCGACGGCGTTGAAGCCCGCGCACGGCTGCTGGATGCGGCCTTGCGCCTGTTTGCGGTACAGGGTTTTGCCAAGACGTCCACACGCGAGATTGCGCAGGCCGCAGGGGTCAACATTGCCGCCATCAGCTATTACTTCGGCGACAAGGCCGGGCTGTACCGCGCCGTGTTCACCGAACCCCTGGGCAGTCCGGAACAGGACATCCCCCGCTACAACCAGCCCGACATGCCGCTGCGCGCGTCGCTCGAAGGCTTTTTTGCCAGCTTTCTGGAGCCGATGAAGCAAAGCGATCTGGTGCAGCACTGCATGCGGCTGCACTTTCGCGAGATGCTGGAGCCCACCGGCCTGTGGCAGAAGGAGCTGGAGCAGGGCATCAAGCCCGCCCATGCGGCGATCGTCGCGGTGCTGTGCCGGCATCTGGGCCTGACCGAGCCCGACCTCGAGGTGCACCGGCTGGCCTTTGGCATCAGCGGGCTGGCCCTGCAGCTGTTTGTGGGCCGCGAAGTGGTCGATGCCATCTGCCCCGAACTGGTAGCCACGCCGACCGCCATTGACACGGCAGCCAGCCGGCTGGCCGACTTCGCTGAAGCCATGGTGCTGGCAGAAATGGCGCGCCGCGCCAGCTCTCGCGGCCGCCCCCGATCCCCCCGGGCCAAAAGCCCCTCTCCTCCCACCCTCACCCAGGGACCGACCCATGCCACCTGAACCCCATCCTCCCCGACGCCGGAACGCCGCAACGCTGGGCCTGGCCGTTGCCTTGCTGCTGCCGGCCTGTGCCGTCACCACGCCACCGGCAGCGGTGCCAGCACCACCGCCGCCCCAGTGGCAGGCGCCCCTGCCGCATGGTGGTCA
>CAYJEC010000844.1:1286-1658 GCA_964369025.1 uncultured Ideonella sp.
CCGACTTGACCCAATGGTGGAGCACACTGGGCGACCCGGCACTGACCGATTTCATGGCCGCCGCCCAGCAGGCCAGCCCGAGCCTGTCGGCCGCGCGCTCGCGCATCGGCCAGGCCCGGCTGAACCGCGTGGTCAGCCAGGCGGCCCTTGGCCCCACGCTGGATGCCACCGGCTCACTGAACCGGGGCAATACGGGCCTGCAGCCTCTGGCCACCACCGCCCAGGCCGGTTTGGGTGCCTCCTGGGAAGTCGACCTGTTCGGTAGCCACCGGCTGGCCGCCAATGCGGCCGAGGCCCGGCTCGAAGGAGCCCAGGCCCAATGGCACGATGCCCGCGTGGCTGTGGCCGCCGAGGTGGCCTCACTGGTGCTCA
>CAYJEC010000845.1:0-1651 GCA_964369025.1 uncultured Ideonella sp.
GCGTAGTAGATGCCTTCCATGAAGTCATACTGATCACTCGCGATCCTCTTTGAGACTGACGAATACGGATAGGAGACAACCTCTACCCGCTTGCTCCGAACAGCAAGGTCACGACCATACTGATCTGTCACGACGACCCACTCCATCTCAAACTTGGCCACCAGGCGCTCGCCAAGGTGTGCGCCCAACATGGCAACGACATCGGGAGAGGAGAAGCGACGATCCTTTTCGCGCTGCCAAGCGTGAAAGGCTCTGTCGAAGTCTGCTAGCGAACCGCTGGCGCCCGGCGCGTAGGCGTTCAAGAACTGATTGGCTCTCTCAGCATCGGCCTTCACCTGGGCAATCTCAGACTCTGCCAAAGGTGCGAAGTGTTGCGGAGCTGGCTGTGCCGACTCTCTTGTGACTTGAACTGAGCCACTAGGTGTTGCAACGGTTCTGACTTCCTTGCCACACGAAACGACGGCAAGAATTGGAAGTAGCAGCGCGACAAGACGAGAGAAATCGACTTTCATGCCGGCTAACGTTCGACGTAAGGGGCGGCCCGCTTGCGGGACGTCCCCTTGACGGAGGGGTTAGCCGGTTGGGTAGAGCCGATGTTTTGCTGCATAGATCTCGCACCGCTCGCCCAAGCCATCGGGATCGGCATAGAACGCCTTGTCGAGCCTTTCAAGTTGCTCCGACGCTGGGCAGGAGTCACTCTGTACAGTAGGCATTAATCGTAGTCGATCGCCTTGATCCGTCGGGACCAGCTGCGCCCCGAACAGCACCTCTTTTGCCTGAGTGAGTAGAGCAGCCGATGAGTCGGCCTCCATATCGAGAAGGCCAGTGAGAGCGTACCCGTAGAGTGACCCGGTGCGATTGGAAAAGAATTGATCGAATCCGCCGTTGTAAACCTCACCCATGAGGCAGCAAACAGCGTAGTACACCCGATCCGACACAGCAAGACCATCGAAGCCTTCGGGGGTCTCGTAAACACGGTGGACGAGGTCGAGCCAGTACTTGCGCTCAGCGCTTTGCTCGTAGGCTCGCTCCTGCTCCCTCCGAAGTTTTGCGGCTTCAAGCTGCGCGCGGGTGCCGCGCTTACAAGGCATGCACAAACCGCCATTCTTGGCAGCGGTGTCGGGGTGAATGGACTCGCTGCACACTGAGCAGGATAGACGCTGTGACCCGAGACGGCTAACGTTTGAGCTAACCGGATACCAACGGCATGGACAAGACTGAACAAAGCGAGCCGGCGGCGCCTGCCGTTGGTATTCCGGTTGAGCGAATGGTTGGGCGGCCGGTGCCGAAGCGCTGCAGAGACTGCGGGCTGACGCTGGTGCCATGGCTGCGCCTGTGGTGCGCGAAGTGCGTGCAGCAGCGCCTGAAGGGATGACGATGATTTACCGCTGGCTGGTTGAGAACTTCACCAAGGATGGGCAGTCCACCGGGCTATACATGGCCTGCCAGGTGGGCATGACCTTGACAGCCGACGTGAACGCGGCGCGCAAGTTCCGGCGCCAGCGCACGGCCGAGTTCCGCGCGCTTGACATGCGCGAAGCCAGGCGCGGCGACTGGCGGGCCGTGGAGCACGGCTTCGAGGACAGCAAGACGCCCAACGTTTGAGCTAACCGGATACCAACGGCATGGACAAGACTGAACAAAGCGAGCC
>CAYJEC010000846.1:0-1644 GCA_964369025.1 uncultured Ideonella sp.
ACGCGGCGCGTGTCGGCCGGGTCGATCACGCCGTCGTCCCAGAGCCGGGCGCTGGAGTAATACGGGTGCGACTGGTGCTCGAACTGGTCCAGCATCGGTTGCTTGAAGGCTTTTTCTTCGTCGGCGCTCCAGCTACCACCCTTGGCCTCGATCGCGTCGCGTCGCACGCTGGCCAGCACGGAAGAGGCCTGCTCGCCGCCCATGACACAGATGCGCGCGTTCGGCCACATCCACAAAAAGCGCGGGCTGTAGGCGCGGCCGCACATGCCGTAGTTGCCGGCGCCGAAGCTGCCGCCGATGATGATGGTGAACTTGGGCACATTGGCGCAGGCCACGGCGGTGACCATCTTCGCGCCGGCGCGGGCGATGCCTTCGTTCTCGACCTTGCGGCCGACCATGAAGCCGGTGATGTTCTGCAGAAACACCAGCGGCACCTTGCGCTGGCAGCACAACTCGATGAAGTGCGCACCCTTGTTGGCGCTCTCGGTGAACAGGATGCCGTTGTTGGCGACGATACCCACCGGCATGCCCTCGATGTGGGCGAAACCGCAAACCAGCGTGCTGCCGTAGCGGGCCTTGAACTCGTCGAACTCGGAGCCATCGACGACGCGGGCGATGATCTCGCGCACGTCGAAGGGCTTGCGCGTGTCGGTGGGGATCACCGCCAACAGTTCCTCTGCCGCGTACTTCGGCGGCTGCGGCTCGCGCAGCGCCATGTCGACCTGCTTGGTCCAGTTCAGGCTGCCGACGATCTGGCGCGCCAGGGCCAGCGCATGCATGTCGTTCTCGGCCAGGTGGTCGGCCACGCCGGACAGGCGCGTGTGCACATCACCGCCGCCCAGATCCTCGGCACTGACGACCTCACCGGTGGCCGCCTTCACCAGCGGCGGGCCACCCAGAAAGATGGTGCCCTGGTTCTTGACGATGATGGTCTCGTCGCTCATCGCCGGCACGTAGGCGCCGCCTGCCGTGCACGAGCCCATCACCACCGCGATCTGCGGGATGCCCTGAGCGCTCAGGTTGGCCTGGTTGTAGAAGATGCGGCCGAAGTGGTCTCGGTCCGGGAACACGTCGTCCTGGTTCGGCAGGTTGGCACCGCCCGAGTCCACCAGGTAGATGCAGGGCAGGCGGTTCTGCTGCGCGATCTCCTGCGCCCGCAGGTGCTTCTTGACCGTGAGCGGGTAGTAGGTGCCGCCCTTGACGGTGGCGTCGTTGCAGACGATCAGGCACTCCACCCCGCCGACGCGGCCGATGCCGGCGATCATGCCGGCACAGGGCGCGGCATCGGATCCATCCTTCTCGGGGTACATGCCCAGCGCCGCCAGCGGCGCGACTTCGAGGAAGGGTGTGTCGGGGTCAAGCAGCATCTCGACCCGCTCACGCGGCAACAGCTTGCCGCGGCCCAGGTGCTTGGCTCTAGCGGCCTCGCCACCGCCCTCGGCGATCTTGGCGAGCTTGGCGTTCAGATCCTCGACCAGCGCACGCATGGCGGCGGCGTTGGCTTTCGAATCTTCGGAGCGGGGGTTCAGCTTCGAGACCAGCGCCGCCATCACATCGTCTCCGAGAACAGCTCGCGCCCGATCAGCATGCGGCGGATCTCGCTGGTGCCGGCGCCGATCTCGTAGAGCTTGGCGTCGCGCCACA
>CAYJEC010000847.1:0-1639 GCA_964369025.1 uncultured Ideonella sp.
CTCCACGACATCGGCGCGACGCAGTTCACCCAGGAAGTACAGCTTGAAGTCGAGGTGCGACAGACGCTCAAGCTGCGTTTTCGTCAGGCCGGCGAGCAAGGTCTCGCGGCGGTTCTCGATCTCGGGCATACCGACATGATAGCAGTTTCGACGACTTCACGAGCCATATTTGGTGACTTCACATCATCATTTTGATGATATATACTGAGCGTAATCCCTCAGACTCCTGCCCCTTAGTTGGGCTCCGACCGCCAGATTCAAGCTCCGTCTGCTCCAACCAGACCCCACTATCGAGAAACCCTTGACCGCAACAGACCTCCAGCATCCCGCACAGGCGCCCGTCGCCAGTGTGGATGGCGAATCGACCGCCATCCAAGCTGCGTCGGCGCGCACAGGCCTTACGCCGCCTTCGGGCGAAGTACCGGTCCTGAATGACGCCGGTCTCGCGGCCGAGCTTGCACGCTTGGCGCGAGGGCAGGACGAGGTCCTGGTCATCGCTAACGCCTACACCGTCTGCGTGCGGCATCGGCCGGCGACTGGCGGTGCTTGGCAGATGGTGTGCTGCGGCGAACTCGGCAGCGACGCCATCGAGGCGGCGAAGCCGCTTTCGCGCAAGCGCCTGACGTGGGCGGCCGTCGCGGGCGCACCGTGGGAGGCAGACCCCGAGACCGCGCCGAAGACCACGGGAACGCTCGCCCTGCTGCGCCGCTGGCTCAAGACTTCCAACGACGATGACGTCGGTCGAGAAGGCGATGTCACCCCCGCCATCAAAGAAGAGCTGACCTACCTGGCTGGCTGGCGCTGTCAGTTCACGGGCTGTGGTCGTGACTTGAAGAGCCACGCGGCGACCGGCACGCGCGGCCGGTTCAGCTACTTCGCCCACATCGTGGCCGCATCGGAAGACGGCCCTCGCGGGCATCACGTGCTGTCGAAGCTGTGGGCCTCGGAGCCGAAGAACTTCATGCTGCTGTGCGACGAGTGCCATCGCCTCATCGACAAGGTCAACCCAGCCAAGTACACGGTCGAGGTGCTGCAGCACATGCGCGAGGACAGCATCGCCGAAGTGAAGCGGCTGCTCGACAGTCTGCAACACAAGCCCGCCGAAGTCATCGCCATCGTCGGCAATATCGCCGGCCAACCCGCACAGTTCAGCATGGACGATGCGCACGAAGCGCTTTGGGGCCAGGGACTGCGAAGTATCGAGACGAAGGTGTCGCGCTACTTCTACCCCGGCGGTCAGCACCACGATGTGCATTCACCGGGCTACTGGACTTCGCTCTTCCAGCAGATGAAGCAGGACATGCCACTCCTTCAGACCCTGCTCGACGGCACGCGCAGCGGCGCCGCCCGCCCGCGGCTGGCCGTTTTCCCGTTGCACAGCACATCGGTGTTGCTGCTCGCCGGCCGCGTACTCGGCGACAACGACGGCACGCATCTCTTCCAGCCGCACCGCAACAAGGTCGGTGCCGGCACTCGATGGGCCTGGCCAAAGGGTGATATGCCGGTGGCTGCGCTCGACAAGTTCAGGCTCGAGGAACTGCATCCTTACGCTGAAGGCCAAGAAGAAGCTGTCCTGGTCGTGGCGCTGACCTCGGACATCGTCGCCTCGCGGATGCCCGCCGCCTGCGCGCAAGGCGAC
>CAYJEC010000848.1:0-1631 GCA_964369025.1 uncultured Ideonella sp.
CACGACCTGCTGGCCTCCGACGACACGCGCGTGATGCTTGATGCGCTGCGTCAGATCGGTTGCACGGTCGAAGAAGCAGGCAGCACCGTGCGCATTACGGGTCTGGGTGACCGATCGCCCCAATCGCCCGCTCAGCTTTTCATGGGCAATGCCGGCACGGCCATGCGCCCTCTCACGGCAGCGCTGGCGCTGCTGGGCGGCGAGTTCGAGCTGTCCGGGGTGCCGCGCATGCACGAGCGCCCGATTGGCGATCTTGTCGATGCGCTGCGTCAGCTGGGCTGCCATATTGACTACCTGGGCAACGATGGCTATCCGCCACTGCGCATCGCCCATGCGGACGGCGTGCCTGCGTTGGCGCTTGCCTCGCCCATCCGCGTGCGCGGCGACGTATCGAGCCAGTTCCTTACCGCCCTGCTCATGGCGCTGCCGCTGGCGGCTGGCACGCACAGCATCGCGATCGACGTGGTGGGGGAGCTGATTTCCAAGCCCTACATCGCCATCACCCTGCAGCTGCTGGCGCGCTTTGGCATCGTGGTCGAGCACCAGAACTGGCAGCGGTTCACCATTGCTGCAGGCAGCCGCTACCAGTCTCCCGGCGACATCCATGTCGAAGCGGACGCATCATCCGCTAGCTATTTCATAGCGCTTGGCGCAATTGCATCAAGCACTGAAGGCCAAAATGGCATCAAAATTCAGGGGGTTGGCCTGGACTCGATCCAGGGCGACATCCGCTTTGTCGATGCAGCCCGGGCCATGGGAGCCGTGGTCACGGGCGGCCCCAACTGGCTGCAGATCGAACGCGGCGCATGGCCCCTCAAGGCCATCGATCTGGACTGCAACCACATCCCGGATGCCGCAATGACACTCGCCGTCATGGCGCTTTATGCTGAAGGCACCACCACACTGCGCAACATCGCCAGCTGGCGCGTGAAGGAAACCGACCGCATCGCCGCCATGGCCACCGAGCTGCGCAAGCTCGGTGCCACGGTGGAAGAAGGTGCGGACTTCATCCGGGTTACGCCGCCGACAACGGGCACGGGCACCGCCGGGCCGCCCCGATGTGCTAGCGCTTCTTCGGGGGGAAGCGAACCATCCTCACCAGGGAGCGCGGGGGCGCCATCCGGCTGGAAAGCCGCCAGCATCCACACCTACGACGACCACCGCGTCGCCATGTGTTTCTCGCTCGCCGCGTTCAATGCAGACCAAGTGCCGGTTCGCATTGAAGATCCCAAGTGCGTGGCCAAAACTTTTCCCGATTACTTTGAGGCCTTGTTCTCGGTCGCCCACGCCAACGCCCAAGACATTCCTGTCATTTGCATCGATGGCCCCACCGCCTCAGGCAAGGGCACCTTGGCCAGCCGCGTGGCACAGGCCTTGGGCTACCACTACCTTGACTCAGGCGCGCTCTACCGCGTGACCGCCTATGCAGCGCTGAAAGCTGGTCTGTCGCTAGAAGCCAACGACGAAGCCCGCATTTCCGACCTCGCCCGCACCCTGCCCGTACGCTTTGAAGGCGACACCGTGTGGTTGGGTAACGAAGACGTGAGCGACGCCAGTCGCACCGAACAAGCAGGCATGAATGCTTCTAAATTGTCTGTTTTACCTGCTGTTCGTACTGCGTTGGTGTCTTT
>CAYJEC010000849.1:0-1627 GCA_964369025.1 uncultured Ideonella sp.
GGGCCTGCAGGAGTCGGTGCTCGAAGCTGCCGCCACCAAACCGTTGTTTGGCGTATGCGTAGGCATGCAGATGCTGCTGGACCACAGCGCCGAGGGCCCTGCCGAGGGTGTGCCGGGCTTGGGCCTCATCCCGGGCGATGTGCTCAAGTTCGACCTGGCGGGCAAAACCCAGCCCGACGGCAGCCGTTTCAAGGTGCCCCAGATGGGCTGGAACCAGGTGCGCCAGGTGCCGCACGCCCACCATGCAGGTGGTGCCGTGCACCCGGTTTGGGCGGGCGTGCCCGACAACAGCTACTTTTATTTCGTGCACAGTTTTTATGCCGTGCCGCGAGATGCGGCCCACTGTGCAGGGCAAGCTGACTACGGCGGCTGGTTCGCAGCCGCCATTGCGCGCGATAATATTTTTGCCACGCAGTTTCACCCCGAAAAAAGCGCGGAGCACGGATTGGCCCTGTACCGCAATTTTCTGCACTGGAATCCCTGATATTTTTCACCCCGTTCGGGCCGAGCTGTAACTCGCCCTTTTTCTCCCGAACCTCACCACCATGCTGCTCATCCCCGCCATCGATCTCAAGGACGGCCACTGCGTTCGCCTCAAACAAGGCGACATGGACCAATCCACCACCTTTGGCGAAGACCCCGCCGCCATGGCCCGCAAATGGGTGGGGCAGGGCGCGCGTCGCCTGCATCTGGTGGACCTGAACGGCGCCTTTGCAGGCGTGCCCAAGAACTACGCCGCCATCAAATCCATCCTCAAAGAGGTGGGCGACGAGATCCCGGTGCAGCTGGGCGGTGGCATCCGTGACCTGGACACCATCGAGAAATACATCGACGGCGGCCTGCGCTACGTCATCATCGGCACGGCAGCGGTGAAGAACCCCGGCTTCCTCAAAGACGCCTGTACTGCGTTTGGCGGTCACATCATCGTGGGCCTGGACGCCAAGGACGGCAAAGTAGCCACCGACGGCTGGAGCAAGCTCACCGGCCACGAGGTGGCCGACCTGGGCAAGAAGTTCCAGGACTGGGGCGTGGAGTCCATCATCTACACCGACATTGGCCGCGACGGCATGCTCTCGGGCATCAACATCGATGCCACCGTCAAGCTGGCGCAGGCGCTGACCATTCCGGTGATTGCCTCGGGCGGCTTGGGCAGCATGCAAGACATCGAACGGCTCTGCGCCGTCGAGAGCGAGGGTGTGGAAGGTGTGATTTGCGGCCGGGCCATCTACTCGGGCGATCTGGACTTTGCCGCCGCCCAAGCGCGCGCCGACGCCCTGGCGGCCTGATAGCCGCCGGCAAAGCACACCCCGGTGGCCTGCTTCCCGCCCTTGGTGCGCCACGATGGAGGCGCCGTCAGGGCGCGTATTTGATCCACGGGTCGTTGCCCGACTTCAGAAAGTATTGGCCCGCGTCGTTGCGCAGCGTGACCACGTCCGCGTTTTCGGAAATGAAGCGCGTGCCGGGGAGTTTGGCGATGCGTTCGGCCAGGGTTTGCAGGGGCTGGGGCGCAAAAGGGTTGTCGGTGAACCAGTCGTTCAACAGGGCAAACAGATCCAGGTAGCTCATGGGCTGGTTGACCACCAGCGGCGCGGTGGGTGCGTTGTTGGCCGGTGTGCTGGGCAGCGGC
>CAYJEC010000850.1:0-1627 GCA_964369025.1 uncultured Ideonella sp.
CGAGTGGGTCTATCGCCACGACCCGACCAGGATCGCGTTCTAATCCCCCTCGCGCACCCGTCGCTATGAATCGCAACTGCGTCACCACTACGATCGAACTCCTAAGTCAGGAGGGCGGTCGGTTCGTCGCGGCGGGATCTCGCCGCGGGCCGCTCATGCACGTGTGGCACGAGGCCGTGGACGGCACGGTGACGCGCTACGAGCCAAGACGCCCCGCTGCGGCACTGGACGCACGCGCTCGGTGGCTACCCCGGCCACCTCGTTGCGCACGCGCAAGTGCAGGCGCGGCCGATCACTGCGTGGCAGCTCGTCGCATCGGCCTGGGTGCTCGCGCCCACGGTGTCGGCGTGGGCGGTGCTGCGGTGGGTGCGGCGCGCTACTCGCCAATCGTCGAGCGTCTGACCTGGCAGGCTCCAGGCCGCCGAGACAATCGGCAGACAGCGCCCGGCAATGCCGGGCGTTGTGCTGTCTGCGCCTCGCCCTCTTCTGCCCTGTGAGGGGTGCGCGTGGTTTGCGGGCCGCGCGCTACCGTGCGCCCATGAGTCATTTTGATCCTCTCGATCTGCGCGGACAGGAGCGCAAGAAAGCCAAAGCCGAGCAGCACGCGCGTTTCGTTTCGCAGCGCGACCGGGACGATTTCAAGTGGCTGATGGATGACAAGCGCGGGCGCCGGATCATGTGGCGCCTGCTGGAACGCACCGGGGTGTTTCGGTCCAGCTTCACCGGAAACTCCGAAACGTTCTTTCTCGAAGGGCAGCGCAATGTCGGGCTGATGCTGATGGCACAGATCCACGACGCTTGCCCAGAGAAGTACACCGCAATGCTCGAGGAGCAAAAGCATGACGCAGGAAACGATGATGACGGATCAGCCGACAACGATCACTGAGGCGCCCGCATCGACCGAGGCCGGCCAGGTCGCACCCGAGGCGCAAGCCCCGGCGGTCCAGCCGGTCCAAGAGCAGCAGCAACAGCAGGGCGAAGGCCAGCAGACCGAAGCGAAAGCCGAGGAGCAGGTGCCAGAGCAATACGCCGACTTCGCGCTCGAGGAAGGCAAGGCGCTCGACACCGGGCTGGCGGACGACATCAAGGCCACCGCCAAGGAACTGGGGCTCACCCAGTCGCAGGCGCAGAAGCTCGCCGACCTCGCGCTCAAGCGCACCGAGTTGGCGCAGTCGAAGCAGGCCGAGATGCTGGCGCAGGCGCGCGACGAGTGGGCCGGCCAGGCGAAAGCAGATAAGGAGTTCGGCGGCGATGCGATCGAGGCGAACCTCGCCACGGCTCGCAAGGCGCTCGACACCTTCGGCACGCCCGAACTGAAAGCGCTGCTCAACGAGTCCGGCCTTGGGAATCACCCGGAAGTGATCCGGTTTTTCTACAGATCGGGCAAGGCAATCAGTGAAGACCGCGTGATCCGCGGCGGCGCAGCCGGCCAGCCGACGGACCCCGCAAAACGACTTTTCCCGAATCAGGCATAAGGAGCCGAAAACATGAGCGCACTCGCCGCTTCTCATCCCACGCTGCTGGACCTGGCCAAGCGCCTTGATCCCGACGGCCAGATCGACGTCATCGCCGAAATTCTCACGCAGGAAAACCCCATCCTCGAAGACCTGAGCTTCGTCGAGGGCAA
>CAYJEC010000851.1:0-1625 GCA_964369025.1 uncultured Ideonella sp.
CTTCTCCGCGCTGATGACCAGGCCGAGGTTGTGGTCCTTGGCGAAGATCCGGTCATCGGCATTGATCTCCCATGTCAACTCGTACCACTTGCCCGGCACCAACTCCTTCTGGCCGTTCCATGACTGGTGGTGCCCGAGATCGGCCACAGTGCGCGAGACGATGTAGGCGGCGCCATTGTTGTAATCCACCACTCTCGCCTGGAACCCGGCCGTCTTGCGGTCTACCTTGACGCGCAAGGTGATCGTGGCGGTGCCCGATTCCCGGACCGGCTCCTTCAGCTTATCGCTCAGGAACACCAGGCGGTCGCCGCGCGCCTGGGTGGGGTTGGCTGCGATGGAGTCGCTCGAATACTCCGAAGACTGGGTGAAGGTCAGGAAGCGATTGGCCTGCCCGACCACTGCGGACGGCGTGGTGAGCGCACCGGACAGCCGCCCGAGCGGGTTGGAGAGCTTCAGCCGCTGGTCCACGGTGTCGGCCGGCGGCCACACGGCGTCGGTCGACCAGGTGAGGTTCTCGCGTTGGATGATGGCCTGAGGTTCATTTGGCAGACCGTTGTCCAGCCCCTGCAGGTAGTAGTCGAACCACTGCAGCAGCGGGGTGCTGTAGTTGGCGCCGAAGGAGTAGAAGGGCTCGATGTGCTGGCCTTGGTGCAGGAAGATCCGGCGTGCGATGCCAAGCTTTGCCAGTTCGTCCCACCACTCACCGAAATGTCGCGTCTTCACGTTTTCGTCAGCCAGGCCGTGCACCACGAAGACGCTGGCCTTCAGCTTCGAGGCGCCCAGACGGTAGTCACGTACAGACCACCAATTGTTGTAGCTCCCCGTCGGGTCGTCAGACCTGGTCTGCAGGCGCGGTGTCATGTCACGGCAGAACGGGTGGAGATAGTTGCTCACATAGTCGTTCAGGAACCCGACGTGCCCTTCGTAGAAGGGGGTGCCATTGCCGCGGGTGTAGTCGTACCAACTGGAGATTGCCGCGACCGGCACGATGGTCGTGAGCCCGTCGACGCCGGTGGCCGCGACCGCGTTGGCGATCGTGCCGTCCCACGAGACGCCGATCATCCCGGATTTGCCGTTGTGCCACTTGGCGACTGCCTTCGACCCGTCGGCATAGGCGCCCTTGGCCCGGCCATTGGCCCAGTCAATGACCGCTTTGGTGCCCAGTACCTCGCGTTCTCCGCCAACGTCGGCGCAGCCTGTCGAGAAGTCGGTCCCGGGTAGTGCCACCGTCGCGACGGCATAGCCGCGCGGGACAAAGAAGTTGGTTTCCCACGCGTTGCGATTGCCCTGGAAGAAATACGGCGACGCATGGATGATCAACGGGACCGTGGCACCCTCTGCGGTGGCTGGCCGGGTGATCTCGACCTTGATGGTGTCGACCTTTCCGTCGTGTTCCCGGTCGAACCCTGTTTCGACGTAGACGACCTCGGCCACGGCCTCCGCCATGTCGAAGACAGGCACTGTGCGGTTTCCATCCACCCATGGCCGCACCTGCGAGGAAGCTGCCGTGGCAAGCGTGCTGAACACGGCAAGGGCAGCCACCGTGGCGAGTCTGGATTGCCAGCGAGTACCGGCCCGAGGTGTTAAAACCATATACGTCTCCAAGTGAGTGTTGATTCTGGCTG
>CAYJEC010000852.1:0-1619 GCA_964369025.1 uncultured Ideonella sp.
CCGAGCGCAGGGCCGCTCCCAAGCCGGCTGAGCGCCCGCTCGGCGGGCGGGGCAGATAGTCCGGCACCGGGTGCCCCATCTCAAACACCGTAGCGTTGCCGGTAGGCGGCCACGCGCTCGGTGTTGGCGCGCAGGACCGGATCCCCGGTGGTGGCCAGGAACTGCATCAGGTCGGCCAGGGTGGCGATGGAGAGCACCTTCAGGCCGAGCACCTGCTCCACGTACTGCACGCCCGAGCGGCGGTCCGCCGGGTCGTCCTTGGCGCGCTCCTGGCGGTCCATCGTGATGGCCACACCCACTGGTGTGGCGCCAGCGGCGCGGATCAGGTCAGCCGCCTCACGCTTGGAGGCGCCGTCGGTGATCACGTCATCGATGATCAGCACCCGGCCCTTGACCGGGGCGCCGACCAGCGTGCCGCCTTCGCCGTGGTCCTTGGCTTCCTTGCGGTTGTAGGCATAGGGCACGCTTCGGCCCTCGCGGGCCAGGCCGATGGCCACGGCGGCGGCCAGCGTGATGCCCTTGTAGGCCGGGCCGAAGAGCATGTCGAATTCGAGCCCCGAGGCGAGCAGGCGGCGTGCATAGAATTCGCCTAACCGCATCAGCTTCTCACCGTCGTCGAACAGGCCGGTGTTGAAGAAGTACGGCGACTGCCGCCCCGCCTTGGTCTTGAAATCGCCAAAGCGCAACACCCCTGCCTTCACCGAGAACTCGACGAAGTCCTGCGCCAGCGGGTCGGAGGGGGAGAGATTCGACATCGAGGACAACATCCATGGGTTTTCGGCTGATCACGCTCAACCTGAACGGCATCCGCTCCGCAGCCAACAAGGGCTTCGTGGAATGGGCCGAGCAGACCCAGGCTGATTGTATGGGGGTCCAGGAGGTGAAAGCCCAGGCCGAGCACGTGGAGGGCCGGTTCGAAGAGCTGGGCGGCATGGTCGGGTACTTCCACTATGCCGAGAAGAAGGGCTACTCCGGCGTCGGGCTGTATACCCGCAAGAAGCCCAGCGAGGTGATCACCGGCATCGGCGTTCAGGAGTTCGACGACGAAGGCCGCTATGTCGAGCTGCGCTTCGACACCTCCAAGCGCAAGTTAAGCGTCATCAGTTGCTACTTCCCCAGCGGCTCATCCAGCGATGAGCGGCAGCAGGCCAAGTTCCGCTTCCTCGACGTGATCTACCCGCACCTGATGGCGCTGAAGGCCGAGCGCGAGTTCATCCTGGTGGGCGACATCAACATTGCCCACAAGGAAATCGACCTGAAAAACTGGAAGAGCAACCAGAAGAACTCCGGCTTCCTGCCCGAAGAGCGGGCCTGGATGACCCGGCTGACCGGAGAGGGCGGCCTGGTCGACGTCTTTCGCACCCTCAACGACCAGGCCGAGCAATACACCTGGTGGAGCAACCGCGGCCAGGCCTGGGCCAAGAACGTGGGCTGGCGGCTCGACTACCACCTGGCCACACCCGCCATCGCCGCCAAGGCGAAACGCGAGCACATCCACCTGGAACCGCGGTTCTCGGACCATGCGCCGCTGATCATCGACTACGACTTCAGCCTTTGACTGTCCATTGAACTTCTGAAAGCCCGCTGGCGGTCGAAGTGGCCCTCTACCTGACGCCGGG
>CAYJEC010000853.1:0-1619 GCA_964369025.1 uncultured Ideonella sp.
ACCTTGCGGCGGGGGATTTTGAATCCCCTGCGTCTACCGATTTCGCCACCCGGGCCAGTGTGTGCTCGTGCGCCGCGGTGGCGGCCCGTGAAGGCTGCTCCGAGGGCACGTCGGATTCGAATTATGGCATGAGGCCCCCCTAGGCCTGCGGGGGGTACGAGCCTAAGCATAGGGAAGCCGGGCCGGCTGTGCATTGACCGGCCCATGCGGGGTTCCTAGCATCGCCCTGCTCATTCCAAACAAGTTCAGAGAGGAACTGTCATGAACCCGATCCAGACCACTTTCATCAAGGCCCTGGGTGCCGGCGCTGCCGCCACCTTCTTGCTGGGGGGAGCCCCCTCCGCCCTCGCCGCCGACGGCCACACCTCGGTCAGCAGCGACGGCTCGCCCGCCGTGTCGCTGCTGGCACCCGCCCTCCCTCAGTTGGGGGTCAAGGGCCAATGGAAGCCTGGCCTTCCCATGGACATGCTGGCCGAGTTCCCGGCCTCGCGCCTGAGTGCCGACGAGATGGCGGACTTTGCCGCCACCTACAAGCCCAAGATGCCGCCTTCGGCCAAGCAAGGCGCCGAGGTCAACCCGGAGTCGGTGATCGACGATGACCGGCGCTTTCGCATCTACCCGCAGGAATCCGGCTACCCGTACCGCGCCGTTGGCCTGCTGACCTTCACCCAGGGCAGCGGCAACTACACCTGCACCGCCTGGTTGATCAGCCCCGACACGCTGGCCACCGCTGGCCACTGCGTGCACTCCGGCGGCAGCGGCGGCGTGTGGTCCACCAACGTGCGCTTCTATCCGGGCCGCAACGGCGCCACATCGCCCTGGGGCTCCTGCTCGGCCAAGCGCCTGAACTCGGTGAGCGGCTGGACATCCAGCAACAACGAGCAGTACGACTATGGTTCCGTCAAGCTGAACTGCACCATCGGCAACAGCACCGGCTGGCTCGGCCGCTGGTGGACGACGGCATCGCAGGTCAACCTGCCGGTGGCGATCGTCGGCTACCCGGGCGACAAGCCGAGCAGCACGCAGTGGGGCGGCGCAGGGCGCATTGCGGCATCCGAGACGCGCAAGACACGCTACTTCGTCGACACCGCCGGTGGCCAGAGCGGCGCGCCGGTGTTGCAGGCGGATGGCACCGGCCCCGGTGGTTGCCAGGGCGACTGTGGCATCGCCATCCATGCCTATGGGACTGACAGCCTGGGCCGCAACAGCGCGACGCGCATCACCGAGTCGGTGAACACCAACCTGCAGACCTGGATCAACACCCCCTGACCTGAAGCCCCTGGCCAGCGGGGCGCAGGCCGCACGCGATAATCTTCGCGTCTGGACCTGAGCCCCGCCATGCCGACCTACCTGACCCTCGAAGACGCCATCGGGCGGACGCCCCTGGTGCGCCTGCAACGCCTGCCCGGCGCCGAGGTGGCCGCGCGCGGCAATGTCATCCTGGGCAAACTGGAGGGCAACAACCCTGCCGGCTCGGTGAAG
This sequence comes from uncultured Ideonella sp., assembly GCA_964369025.1. GTDB lineage: Bacteria > Pseudomonadota > Gammaproteobacteria > Burkholderiales > Burkholderiaceae_C > Ideonella. The sequence continues at coordinate 1,483 of CAYJEC010000853.1, forward strand.
GATCGGCCGGCGATCAACATGATCCGGCAGGCCGAGGCGCGCGGCGAGATCAAGCCGGGCGACACGCTGATCGAGGCCACATCCGGCAACACCGGCATCGCCCTGGCCATGGCCGCTGCGATCAAGGGTTACCGCAT
>CAYJEC010000854.1:0-1612 GCA_964369025.1 uncultured Ideonella sp.
GAAGGACATTGGAAACGCTTTGCGCGGTGAGCCCGGTCACTGGGAACACCATTGCCTTTCGCAGGGAACACCGTTCCGGTCGCCGTCCATCTTCACAGCCGGGCAATGGGCCAGGAAGTACTTGGCCTCGGCGCAAGACTTCATCTGGGAGCAGTAAGTCCTGCCGTCACACCGGAAACGGTCCTGCACAGGCGCGGGGTCTGGCGCCGGGGCATGCACTGCAGGCGCCCTGCCGCCCGCACCCACCACGGCGCCGGATGGATCGCCAGCACCGGCCGCCGAGGCCGCACTGTCCATGCGGGCCTTGCGCTCGCTGTTGAGCCGCTCAGGCGTCGGGTCGTTCCTGGGCCGGTTGGAGGGGCAGGGATCGCGCTGAAACGTGACGGTGCCGTTGATCAGGCACTTGTGGACGGGCGTGGCCGCTTGAGCCGGGATGACGACTCACAGTGCGATGAACAGCCCCATCAACAGACCGGTTGGATTCATGGCCGAGCATTCCATTGAGGTGAACCGTCGGAGTCCGCGACTGGCGGGCGCCGCTTGAAGTACGTGGACAGCCGGGGCGGCGGCTCGTAGGGGTCGGGCCAGTAGTCGGTGACGGAGCAGATCTGGCCCTGCGCCACACTGAAGACCGAAATGCCGGTCATGCGCTCGGGGCCGACCTTGAAATTGATGATGCAGACGGCCTTGTGTGGCTCGCACACCAGCTCCTGGATCTCGGCGACCCAATCCCCGGGCCAGGTGCGGAACATGTACAGGTAGCCCTCACCCGATTCGATGTACTCCCGGGTCTGCGGAACTTCGTAGACCAGGTCCTGGTGCAGGAGCTCTGCAAACGCCTCCCACTGGCGATGGTTGGCCAGCTGCCAGTGGCGAACGATCAGGTCGTGCGTGGATGCCGTCACTTCACCGCCCTGGGTGCGTGTGTGCAAGCTGCATCTGCTGGTGGGCACATGGGTCAGGGCATCATTTGGAAGCGCACCCGGTTGGCCTTGGCACACTCAGCCGCCACGGTGAGCGTGCGCACCACGCCTTCGGTGCCGATGACGAAGGGGTTGGCCATGCCCGGATTCGCGCGCATCTGCGCCAGCCGGCTCACCGTCTGGTCATTGGCCGGGTGGTTGGACAACAGCACCTCGATCTTCTGCTCACGCGCCACGTCGCGCATACGCTCGGCCGCAGCGATGTAGCCGTCCAGCCGTTGGAAGTCGCGGCCGAAGTTGAAGCTGGTGCCGCCCCACAGCATGGCCTTCCAGCGGCGGTCGCCAGAGCGCACTTCGAACACGGGCGAGATGGTGCCCAGCGTGTGGCCCGGCGTGACGTACATCGTCACCGCGGTGTCGCCCTGCTTCAGCACCTCGCCGTCCTGGATGGACACGTCGCGCTGTGGGTTGCGCTTGGGCGGCGCGGGCCAGATCGGGTTGGCGAATTCCAGTTGCGTGGCCGTCATCTTCCAGTCGGTCTCACTCATCACCACACGCGGGTGTGCAACAGCGGCCACTTCGCGCACGCGGTCGGCACCGCCGTAGTGGTCACCGTGGCCGTGTGTGACCAGCACCGTCTTGATCGATGCCGGGTCCAGGTTCAGCTGTCGCAGACCGCCGACCACCAG
>CAYJEC010000855.1:0-1607 GCA_964369025.1 uncultured Ideonella sp.
GAGGGCGAGGTCGCCTCCCAACTTGCCCTTCAGACGCTGGCGGCTGCGTTCCAGCGAGAGGCCAAGTCCACCCTGAAAAGCCCGCTGCGTTTCCTGCAGGACGCCATCCTGGCCGGCCACCACCAGTTGCTTCGCTACGCCACCGAAAAGGGGCTGGTCGACACGCCCCGCACCACGGTCGTGGCCTGCGTGCTGCAGGGCAAGGCAGCGTTCTGGGCCCATTGTGGCGACTCGCGCCTGTACCTGGTGCGCGCCGGAAAGCTGATCGCACGCACCCGCGATCACTCCTACACCGAACTGCAGCAGACCTTGTCGCAGGTCGTGCCGATCGACGCGCGCTTCAACCGGTCCGTGCTGTTCACCTGCCTGGGCAGCCCCGGCAAACCGGTGATCGATACCGTCGGCCCGGTCAACCTGCAGACCGGCGACCGGCTCATCGTCTGCTCCGACGGCCTGTGGAGCCAACTCGACGACGACGCCATCGTCGACCTGCTGACCACCCGCTCGTTGTCGGATGCCGTGCCCGAGATGGTCGAGCGTGCGCTGCGCAATGGTGGCACGCGGGGCGACAACGTCACGGTGCTGGCGGTCGAGTGGGAAGCGGTGGATGAGAGTGACAGCACCGCCGGCATTTCCACCCGCAGCCTGGGTGAGGATGTCTTCGCATCCACCATCCAGGCCAGCCTAGACGACAGCGGCTCCGGCGACCTCGATGAAGCCGAGATCGAGCGCTCGATCCGCGAGATCAACGAAGCCATCCAGCGCTCCTCCAAGAAGCGCTCCTGACGGCAACGCAGCCCCTGCAGCCTGCGCGCCGCCCGCGCCGCCTTTCCCATTCCCATCAAGGTCAACCATGAGCTTCAAGCGATCCCAAGGCCGTGCGCCTGCCGCATTGCGCCCCCTGCGCATCACCCGCGGTTTCACCCGCCATGCCGAGGGCTCGGTGCTGATCGAGTTTGGTGACACGCGGGTGCTCTGCACCGCGTCCGTCGAAGAGCGCGTGCCGCCACACAAGCGTGGAAGCGGCGAGGGCTGGGTCACCGCCGAGTACGGCATGCTGCCGCGCGCCACCCACACCCGCAGCGACCGCGAGGCCGCGCGCGGCAAGCAGAGCGGCCGCACTCAGGAGATCCAGCGCCTGATCGGGCGCTCGCTGCGCTGCGTGTTCGATCTCAAGCTGCTCGGCGAACGCACCATCACACTGGACTGCGACGTTCTGCAGGCAGACGGCGGCACCCGAACCGCGGCCATCACCGGTGCCTTCGTCGCGGCCCAGGATGCGGTGAATGGCCTGATGGCCCAGGGCAAGCTGATGGCATCGCCCATCCTCGACCACGTCGCCGCGGTCTCGGTGGGCATCGTCGACGGCACGCCGCTGCTGGATCTGGAGTACACGGAGGATTCGGCCTGCGACACCGACATGAACGTGGTGATGACCGGCCGGGGCGGTTTCGTCGAGGTTCAGGGCACGGCCGAGGGGGCGTCCTTCAGCCGCGCCGAACTGGACAGCCTGCTCGGGCTCGCCAGCGACGGCATCGCCACGCTCGTGCAGGTGCAGAAGGACGCGCTCGCGCAACCCTTGCCCAGCTGAAGGACGGCCATGCGCA
>CAYJEC010000856.1:0-1605 GCA_964369025.1 uncultured Ideonella sp.
CCAGAGTTTCTTCGGGACGATTTGCGGCAGGCTCGGGCCGATTACTTCGCTAACCACTCGGTCAAGGTGACCCGCCTACGGCGGGCCTTCCTCCTTTTGGTTAGCGGTATTTGTAGTCGTGATTGAGCATCTCGGTGGTGGACTGCGGTTGAAGACCGAGCAGGCGGCGCGGAAGAGCGTGAAAGAGGAGCAACCTGCTGCACTGAAGACGGCCTTGTTGCGCTTCGGGCGCTGGCCCGTTTTGCTTTGGGGCTTACTCCTAGAATAGGGGCCCGTTGCCGCGCGACTCCGCAGCCTCACGCATGCCCCCAGTCGACATCGCCGCCGAATGGCTGACCCGGTCGGATCCGTTGGATGTCTTCGCCTGGCTCTCGGCCTGCGTGACGCTGATCATCGCGGTGTCCCTGTGGCTGGCCTCCTACCGCGTGGAGCGGCGTGCGCTGCGCATCTTCTCGATGCGCTATCTGGTGGCGTCGCTCGGGTGGTGGTTCGCCCATCCGGGCCGCATCCAGGCCGGGAAGGCCATCCCGCTGGACTCTGTTCTTGTCGGCACCGCACTGATGGGTGTCACCGTGTGGGCGCTCGACGAATTCCTGGGCCGGTCTACCCCTCGGCGCCGTGCCTGGATCGCCGCATTCACCGTCGCGGCTGCGGTGGCCGTGGTGGCCTGGCGGCAACGGCAACCCGACACACCCGTTGCGATCTTCCTGGTGATGGTCACCGCGATGAGCTTGTGCGCTGTCATGGCGTGGCAGGCATCGCGGCGGGAGCCCCATGTCGGCCACGCGTACGTGGCGGTGGCGTTTGGGTCGTATCCCCTGGTGATGGTGGGGGCGGCGGTGCTGCTGGGATGGCAGGCACGCTCGAACCTCTCGTACCTGATCGCGCTGCCGTCCGTGATCGTCGGCATCACGATCCTGGTCGTCAGCCTGCTGCGTGCCACGGTGCGTGCCGAGCACGAACTGCAGCGGCGGCAGGCCGCCGAGGCCCACTTGGCCGAAGTGAACCACACGCTTGAACGGCGCGTCGCGGAACGCACCGCAGAATTGCAGTTGATGATCGAAGGCCTGGAGTCCTTTGCTCGCGCGGTCTCGCACGATTTGCGTGGCTCCCTTGGCGGGGCCGCCAGCCTGGTCCGCCTGGCAGAGCAGGCACTGGCCGAGCAGGACAATTCCCGGGCGCAGCGCATGCTGGGCGTGGTGGCCCCGCAGTTGGAGCACCTGGCGGCCCTGGTGCGTGACCTGCTGACACTCAGCCGCCTGGGCGACGCGGCCCTGAACCGGCAGGATCAGCCGCTCGAACCCCTGGTGCGGCAGGCCCTGGCGCAGCTGGCCTTGGAGCCGGACACCGCCGGCCTGCTGCGCGAGGCGGTGGTCGAGGTCGGCGAGCTCCCGAATCTGGCGGTGGATGCCACCCTGCTGCGGCAGGTGTTCGTGAACCTGCTGGCCAACGCGCTGCGCTTTGCCGCCGGCGGCGGGCGGGCGCCGACAGTGCGGGTGGGAATCGCCACGCCAACACCAGGCGTCGCGCCAGCGATCTTTGTCGAGGACAACGGCCCGGGGTTCCCGCCTGAGGCCGCCAGCCGCCTGTTCGAGCCCTTCTCAC
>CAYJEC010000857.1:0-1604 GCA_964369025.1 uncultured Ideonella sp.
TGGGAACCATCGACAGCGCCAGCAGCCAGTAGGTGTTGCGAAGCACCCGGTTGCGCTGTGCCGCCATCGAGCCAGAGCCAGACAGGCCAGGCAGGGTTTGCAGGCTTTCGTTCATGAAACCTCCGTTGGTAACAGTTCTCAAGCAGGTAGACCTGCTCTGGCGGATTCTAGTTCCCGTGGACGACGCGAGTGCTGTCCTGGAAAAGCGGGGCAGGCTATACTCAGCGGGTTTACCCGAAAACAAAGCCACTCAGCGAAACTCCGCTCGCCAAAGTTTCCTCTCGGGCCCTGTCGCCACCTGCTGCTCTGAGCCGCAGGCCGCGCGAAAGATGGGGCTGGGGCTGGGTGCGCAAACACCGGAGTTCCCTTTGTTGCCCGTCTCAGCCCCCGCACTCCTGGCACTCGCAGACGGCACGGTCTTTTCCGGCACCTCGATCGGCGCAGCCGGTCACACGGTCGGTGAAGTGGTGTTCAACACCGCACTCACGGGCTACCAGGAGATCCTCACCGACCCGAGCTACTGCCGGCAGATCGTCACGCTGACGTATCCGCACATTGGCAACTACGGTGTCAACGACGAGGATGTCGAGGCGTCACGAGTCCATGCCGCTGGCCTGATCATCAAGGATTTGCCGGTTCGCGTTTCCAACTTCCGCCAGAACCGCACGCTGGCTGAATACCTCCGCGCCGAAGGCACGGTGGCGATCGCCGAGATCGACACGCGCCGCCTGACAAGAGTTCTGCGCACCACTGGCGCCCAGAACGGCTGCATTGCCACCTTTCCGGTGGGCCACGTGGTCTCAGAAGCGGATGCCGCTGATGCGGTGGCAAGGGCTCGCGCAGCACCCAGCATGGCCGGCCAGGACCTGGCCCAGGTGGTTTCTGCCACCGAACCCTACGCCTGGACCGAAACTGAATGGAAGCTGGCGCGTGCGGATGGCACGCCTGGCTACGGCACCCTGAGTTCTCCGCGCTTTCATGTGGTGGCCTACGACTTCGGGGTCAAGCGCAACATCCTGCGCATGTTGGCTGAGCGCGGTTGCCGGGTCACCGTGGTGCCGGCCAAGACGCCAGCCGCTGATGTACTGAAGCTGAGGCCCGACGGCATCTTCCTGTCCAACGGCCCAGGTGACCCCGAGCCCTGCGACTACGCCATCGCTGCGGTGCGCGAAATCGTCGAGACCGGCCTGCCGACCTTCGGCATCTGCCTGGGCCACCAGATCCTGGCGCTCGCGTCGGGTGCGAAGACCTTCAAGATGAAGTTCGGCCACCACGGTGCGAACCACCCGGTGAAGGATCTCGACTCCGGGCGGGTCTCCATCACCAGCCAGAACCACGGCTTTGCGGTGGACGAGAAGAGTTTGCCGGCCAACCTGCGGCCCACCCATGTGAGCCTGTTCGACGGCACGCTGCAAGGCCTGGCGCGCACCGACAAGCCGGCGTTCTGCTTCCAGGGCCACCCGGAGGCTTCGCCCGGCCCGCACGATATCGCCTACCTGTTCGATCGCTTCACCGCGCTGATGGAGAAGACCAAGAATGCCTAAGCGCACCGACCTGAAATCGATCCTCATCGTCGGCGCTGGCCCGATCATCATCGGCCAGGC
>CAYJEC010000858.1:0-1601 GCA_964369025.1 uncultured Ideonella sp.
CACCCACCATCTCACTGGCGTGCTTGCTGAAGACCACCGGCCTCGAGCCCCGCGCGGCCCAACTCGCCAGTGGGGGGCCATAAACGCTGGGTTCGGCGGCATAGACGAGGGCGGGGTCCAGCGCATCCAGGATGGCGTGGATCTTGGTGTGGTCCTGGGTCAGCCGGCAGTAGGCGCTGGAGACGGTGCAGATCGCGCGGCCGATGTGCATGGTGGCCAGTGCCAGCAGGGCATGATCGACCGAATTGTCAGACAGCACCACCACCGGCTTCCCGGCAGGCAGATCGAGGTCCAGCAGGCCCTGCGCCAGTCGGCCAACGTCCGCGCGCACCTGCGCGTAGCTCAGCTCGCGCCATGCGCCGCCCGCACCGCGTTCGGCCAGGAACAGTGCCTCGGGCGTGGTCGCGGCCCAATGCTCCAGCCAGTCGCCAATGCAGCGCGCGTGGGGCTGCAGGGCATCAGCGCTGCGCAGAACGAACCCCCCTCCGGGCAGCGGCTCACGGATCACACGGGGCGATGCAAGCGACGAGATGTCGCCAAACGGGCAGGCTGCAGCAGGGGATGCCATGCGCACGACTCCTAGTTGATTTCAGACGCCCAGGCAGGCGGCGAGCGCATCGCTGTGGGCCAGTGGCGCGGCGTCGCCAGCCAGCACGACCTGGCCCTTCTGCAACACCACCAGTCGGTCTGCCTGGGCGGCCACTCGGCGGTAGTCGCGGTCGACGATCAGGGTGGCGATACCGGCAGCGCGGATCTGCCCGATCACGCGCCAGATCTCGGCCACGATGAGTGGCGCGAGGCCCTCGGTGGCCTCGTCGAGGATGATCACGTCGGGGTGGGTCATCAGCACCCGGCCAATCGACAGCATCTGCTGCTCGCCGCCAGAGAGTTGCCCGCCCAGGTTGCCCAGGCGCTCGGCAAGGCGTGGGAAGGTCTGCATCACGCGATCGAAAGTCCATTCCCGCTGGCCGTCGCGGCCAGGGCGCGCGGCCATGACGAGGTTCTCTCGCACACTCAGGTTGGGGAACACACCGCGGCCTTCGGGCACGTAGCCCACGCCGGCGCGCGCCATCTGGTGCGGTGCGGCGCGGGAGAAATCCTGGCCGCGCACCGCAATCCGGCCCTCGCGTTGTTTCACATGGCCGAGCAGGCTGCGGATCAGCGTGGACTTGCCCATGCCATTGCGGCCCAGCAGACCCACCGTCTCACCGCGGGCGATGGACAGGTCCACCCCGTGCAGCACATGGCTTGAGCCATACCAGGCGTGGATCGCATGGGCTTCGAGCAGCGCGGTCATGCGTGGCCCCCGAGATAGGCCGACTGCACGGCCGGATCGGTGCGGATGTCGTCCGGGGCGGCCGACGCGATGACCGCGCCATTGACCATCACGGTGATCCAGTCGGCGATGCGGAACACCGCATCCATGTCGTGCTCAACCAGCAGGGTGGCATGGCGCGGGCGCAACTCTGCCAGGAGGCTCAGCATGCGCTCGGTCTCCTCGGCCCCCATGCCGGCCAGCGGCTCGTCCAGCAACAACACCTGGGGTGCGGTGGCCCGGCACATGGCGATCTCGAGCTGGCGCTTCTGGCCGTGCGACAGCA
>CAYJEC010000859.1:0-1600 GCA_964369025.1 uncultured Ideonella sp.
CCAAGGAAACCCCCGCCAAGAGGGCCAGCATGGCCTTCATTCAACGGGCGGGCGGCGTGCCGACTTGGGCCGGAAGGCGTCACAAACGGATGCAACGGTCTCCAGGTAGGGCCCGCCGATCAGGTCGATGCAGTAGGGAACCGCAGCGAAGATGCCGGCAGCGGGCGGCGTGGCACGCGGCAAGCCCTCCAGTGTTTCGGCGATGGACTTGGGCTGGCCCGGCAGGTTGATGACCAGCGCACCGCCGCGGATCACCGCGACTTGGCGTGACAGGATGGCGGTGGGCACGAACCGAAGGCTGATGGCGCGCATCTGCTCGCCGAAGCCGGGCATCAGGCGGTCGGCCACCGCCAGGGTGGCCTCAGGCGTCACGTCGCGTGGCGCGGGGCCGGTGCCACCGGTGGTCAGCACCAGGTGGCAGTGTGCCTGGTCCACCAGCTCGATCAGGGTTTGGCTGATCCGTTCCTGCTCGTCAGGAATCAGGCGCGTCTCCCAATCGACCGGGTTGCGCAACGCGCGGCCCAGCCAGGCCTGCAGGGCGGGGATGCCCTGGTCTTCGTAGACACCGCTGGAGGCGCGGTCGCTGACGGAGACCAGGCCGATGCGGACGCGTTCGAATTCACTCATCGTCGGGTTCCACCTCGGCGTCGGCGGGCGGCTCGCCGGTGTCGGCGAGCGTGCCCTTGATCAACTGGAACAGATCGCGGTAGGGCCGGCCGTGGCGCTGCTCGAGCACCTCCGACTTGGCGTCCTTGCGGGCGGCGCGAACCAGGTTGCGCAAGGGCTGCACCTCGGTGTCGGGATAGATGTTCAGCCAGCGGGTGATGGCGTCGTCACTGGCCAGCAGCTCCGCGCGCCAGCGCTCGGCCTCGTGCAAGGCCAACGTTTCCTTGGCGCTGCCGAGCTTGGCGGCGGCCACCGCCTCTCGGATCGGGGCGTCGTCGGTCTGCCGCATCAGCTTGCCGATCAACTGCATCTGGCGGCGCCGGCCTTCGTGCGAGCGGGTTCGGCGCCATTCGGCCAGCGCATCGCGCAGCGATTCAGGCAGGTCGAGCTTGGCCAAGCGGGATGCCGGCAACTCGGTGAGGGCCTCGCCGAGCGCCTGCAGATCGTGCATCTGGCGCTTGAGGGCCGACTTGCTGGGGCGCTCGGCATCGTCCAGCGGGGTGTCGGGGTCGGAGGGCGCTCGGCGCATGGGGGGGACGATGGCGTCGTCGAGAACTGTGGGTGTCGCTATGATTGTCCCGCAATTCAACTTGCCTGCCCGCCCGTGGCCACCCGGCCGCTCCGGCGGGTTTTGTCCTTCACGCACCGAGAGCCCGATGACCGCCCAACCTGATGCCCGCCAGGGATTTGCCTACACCCGAGAACAGTTCCAGCAAATCATCGAGGAAGTGCTCGGCATGGCACGTGATCTCGGCACCAGCGATGCCGGGGTGGAGGTCAGCGAGGGCAGCGGCATCAGCGTGTCGGTGCGCAAGGGCGAGGTCGAGCACGTGGAGCGCAACCGGGACAAGTCGGTGGGCGTTTCGGTGTACCTGGGCCAGCGCCGAGGCAATGCCAGCACCTCGGATTTCTCGGCCCAGGCGCTGGCGCAGAC
>CAYJEC010000860.1:0-260 GCA_964369025.1 uncultured Ideonella sp.
CTCGTGCTGTTCTGGGTGGCTGGATCGGGATGCGCGGGCCGAAAAAAAACCGCCGGGCGGGTGCCCGGCGGTTTCGGATTCGGTGCGCTGTCGTTGTCGGCTAAGCGCTTGCCTCTCCATCCGCCGGGCGGTGCGAGAACCAAAAGTACGCAAAAAAGAAGGACTTCTGCGAGCGCATGGGCCGAACTCTAGCACGCCGCGCTGGCGCCCAGGCCAGAGCGAGGGCCCTGCGAAGCTGGCCAGCGTCGGCCTGGGCTGAG
>CAYJEC010000860.1:270-1598 GCA_964369025.1 uncultured Ideonella sp.
AGCACGAGGCCCTTGCGTCAGGCCGTGCCGCCTACGGTGAGGCGGTCGATGCGCAAGGTCGGCTGGCCCACGCCCACGGGCACGCTCTGGCCGTCCTTGCCGCACACGCCCACGCCGGTGTCGAGCTTCATGTCGTTGCCGATGGCGCTCACGCGCGTCAGCGCATCCGGGCCGTTGCCGATGATGGTGGCGCCCTTCACCGGGTACTGGATCTTGCCGTTCTCGACCCAGAAGGCCTCGCTCGCGGAGAAGACGAACTTGCCGCTGGTGATGTCGACCTGGCCGCCGCCGAAATTGGTCGCGTACAGGCCGCGCTTGATGCTGGCGACGATCTCTTCCTTGGTCTTGTCACCGTTCAGCATGTAGGTGTTGGTCATGCGCGGCATCGGCACATGGGCGTAGCTCTCGCGGCGGCCGTTGCCGGTGGGCTTCACGCCCATCAGGCGCGCGTTCATGCTGTCCTGCATGTAGCCGCGCAGGATGCCGTCCTCGATCAGCACGTTGCGCTGGGTCGGGTTGCCCTCGTCGTCGATGTTGAGCGAGCCGCGCCTGTCGGCGATGGTGCCGTCGTCAAGCACGGTCACGCCCTTGGCGGCCACCCGCTGGCCGATGCGGCCACTGAAGGTGGACGAGCCCTTGCGGTTGAAGTCGCCCTCGAGCCCGTGGCCCACTGCCTCGTGCAGCATCACACCGGGCCAGCCCGAGCCGAGCACCACGGTCATCTCGCCGGCCGGTGCGGGGCGAGATTCGAGGTTGGTCAGCGCCGCGTTGACGGCCTGGTCCACGTACTCGGTGAGCTGTGCGTCCTGGAAGTAGCCCAGGCCGAAACGCCCGCCGCCGCCGCCGGAGCCCACCTCGCGGCGGCCGTTCTGCTCGGCGATCACGGTCACGGACAGGCGCACCAAAGGCCGCACGTCGGCGGCCCGGGTGCCGTCGGCGCGCGCCACCATCACCACATCGTATTCGGCAGCCACGCCGGCCATCACCTGCACCACGCGCGGGTCGCGGGCACGCGCCATCTTCTCGATGCGCTCCAGCAGCGCCACCTTCTGGGTGCTGTCCAGTGTGGCGATGGGGTCCATCGGGGCGTACAGGGTGCGGCTCTTTGCCACATTGGTGGCCCGGCCGACCTTGATGCGCCGGCTCTGCCCGGCAGCGGCGATGGCGCGCACGGTGCGTGCGGCGTCCTGCAGGGCGGCCTCAGAGATGTCGTCCGAGTAGGCGAAGGCGGTCTTCTCGCCGGCCACCGCGCGCACCCCCACGCCCTGGTCGATCGAGAAGCTGCCGCTCTTGACGATGCCCTCCTCGAGGCTCCAGCCCTCGTGCCG
>CAYJEC010000861.1:0-1597 GCA_964369025.1 uncultured Ideonella sp.
AGATCGCCATCATGGGTTCGGGCGGTGTGGGCGCCTATGTGGGGGCCCGGTTGCAGGCGGTGGGCGAGACTGTCCACTTCATTGCCCGCGGCGCTCACCTGCAGGCGCTGAAGCAGAGTGGCCTGCGAATTGAAAGCCCGGTTCACCCGCTGGCGCTGGATACCGTGCAGGCCACCGACGACCCGACCACCATCGGGCCGGTGGATCTGGTGGTGTTCGCCGTCAAGCTCTGGGACACCGAGGCCGCGGCCCGCGCCATCGCCCCGCTGCTAGGCCCGCAGACCCGGGTGCTGACGCTGCAGAACGGCATCGACAGCGTCGAGATGATCTCGCGCCACGCGCCCGGCGCCCAGGTGCTGGGAGGCGTAATCTACGTCTCGGCGGTGATCGACCGGCCTGGTGTCATCCGCAGCCCCGGTGGCCTGCACCAGATCGTGATGGACGCGGCTGGAGGCGACCCGGTGGTGGCCGCGTTCTGCACCGCCTGCGACCGCGCCACCGCGCTGGATGCGCGGCCCACGCCCACCATCGGCACGGCCATCTGGGAGAAGTTCATCGCACGGGCCTCGCTGTCGGGCGCCACCTCGCTGTTGCGGGCGTCCATGGGCCAGATCCTCGGCCACCCGGAGACCAAGCTGCTTCAGCGCCAGCTGGTCGACGAGGCCGCGGCTGTCGGCCGCGCCGGCGGGCAGGCGATCCGCGAGGCCTTGGCCGAGGAGATCATGTCCAAGCTGGCGGCCATGCCCTTCGCATTCCGCTCCTCGATGTCCGAGGATCTGGAGCGCGGCAAACCGCTGGAACTGCAGTGGCTTTCCGGCCGGGTTCATGGCCTGGGGCAGCAACTGGGCGTGCCCACCCCCGGCCACAGCGTGGTCTACCGCGCGCTGGTGCTGCACGAGCACGGCCGGCCGGGCTGAGCGGCCAGGACAGGCTCAATGCGCGTCGAGCCCAGCCAGCCACAGCTGCGCACGCAGGTGCTCGATCTCGTCGAGCAGGTCCAGCATCACCGCCACGCTCTGCAGGTTGGCCTCGAAGGCCTGCTGCAGCCGGCGAATGCGGCGCACGCGCGCCAGCTCTTCGCCACCGAACCGCCAGCCGGGTTGCTCGGCAGCGGGTTGCACCAGGCCTTCGTCGACCAACAGGCGGACAAAATCCGCGGGCGTGCCGCAGGCGGCGGCGAAAGCGTCGATGTCGAGCCGGTGTTCGTCGATCAGGCAGACACCGATGGCGACAGTGGTGGTGTTCATGTGTCGGCTCCCTGGGTGGCACGTGGATCGAAAGCCAGGTCGATCGCCATCTGGCGGTAGGCCGCCCGGGCCTTCTCTTCTTTCGCGGGCGGGAGCACCAACTCCAACACGACATAGAAGTCGCCAGGTGCGGTGCTGGGCGTGTTGCCCGGGATGCCGCGCCCGCGCAGGCGCAGCCTGCGGCCGCCCTGCGAGCCGGCCGGCACGTTCATCTCCAACAGCCCGTCGGGTGTGGGCACCTCCACCACCGCCCCGAGAGCGGCCTCCCACGGAGCCACGCGCAAGGTGAAGTGCAGATCACGCCCGTCGACCCGCCACTGTGCGTGCGGCGCAAACTCAATTTCCAGGTA
>CAYJEC010000862.1:0-1595 GCA_964369025.1 uncultured Ideonella sp.
TTCGCGGCCGCCCATGGCGTTGGGCTGGCCGGTGAGGGAGAACGGGCCGGTGCCGGGCTTCCCGATCTGGCCTGTGGCGAGGTGCAGATTGATCAACGCCGCATTCTTCGCGGTTCCGTCGCTGCTTTGGTTCAGGCCCTGGCAATAGAGAGAAAGGGTCGGAGTGTCCTGCCCGAACCAGCGTGCAGCGGTAACCAGGTCGGCCTCCTTCAGGCCGGTCAGCCGCGCGGTCTCGCGTGGCGTGAACTCGCGCACCCGGTTGCGCAGGGCCTCGAATCCGGCGGTGTGGGCGGCGATGAAGTTGGTGTCGGTCAACCCCTCCCATAGCAGCAGGTGCAAAAGGCCGTGGTACAGCGCCACGTCGCTGCCAGGCAGCAGGGGCAGGTGCAGGTCGGCGGCGTTGGCGGTTTCGGTCCGGCGCGGATCAGCGACGATCCATTTCTGCGCCGGGTTGGCGCGCCTGGCGTCCTCCAGCCGGCGCATCAGGATGGGGTGGGCCCAGGCCAGGTTGCTCCCGGTGATGAACACTGTCTGAGCATGCGCCAGGTCCTCGTACGAGCAAGGTGGTGCATCAGCCCCCAGCGTGGCCTTGTAGCCGGCCACCGCGCTGGACATGCACAGGCGCGAATTGGTGTCGATGTGGTTGCTGCCGAGCAGGCCTTTCACCAGCTTGTTGAAGACGTAGTAGTCCTCGGTCAGCAGTTGGCCCGAGACGTAGAAGCCAATGGCGTCCGGCCCATGAGCTCGGTATGTGGCGGCCAGGCGATCGGCGGCTTCGTTCAGCGCGGGCTCCCAACCGACGGCCACCGGGGCCTCGCCGCGGGTGGCGCGGCGCATTGGCTGCAGCAGGCGCGTCTGGCGGGTGACCGATACGGTGGCCGTCAGGTGCAGCGTCGAGCCCTTGCTGCACAGCCGGCCGAGGTTGGCGGGATGATCAGGGTCCCCGCGCACCCCGGTGATCTGCCCGGCGTCGTGCTCCACGATCACGCCGCAGCCGACGCCGCAGTAGGGGCAGGTGGACTTCGTCTCGTGCACGAGTTGTAGCTCAGGCCGGGTGGATCGCGCCGCGCAACAGGGGCCCGGCCACCGGCACCGGCAGGTCGATGCCCAGGGTTGCCAGTTCGGTGGCATCGAGCTGCACGTCGCCGTCGACCACCTGCAATGCGAAATGTGGCGTGCAGCCGACGTCCGGTTCCTTGGCACAGCCATCGGCGAGGCCGATGGTCCAGTTGTGCAGCGGGCATGCCACGCTCTTGCCGAAGACGATGCCCTGGCTCAGCGGGCCGCCCTTGTGCGGGCAGCGGTCGAGCAGCGCGAACACATCGCCCCGGTCGTTGCGAAACACGGCCACGGCAGGGCCTTGCGGCCGGGTGACGCGCCGCGAGCCCAGCACGGGGATGTCGTCGACCCGGCAGACGGTTTTCCAGTGGCTCATCTCAGGCTCCCAACGCATCGAACTGGCGCAGATCGACCTTCGCCCTGTCGAATTCGAACCACGGGTCCGGCTCGCCATCCAGCGCGAACTGCAGATCCGCCCACAGCGCCTTTCGGCCCTCGGCGTCGTCGAGGATCTTCCTCTTCACGTAGTCGAGCCC
>CAYJEC010000863.1:0-1595 GCA_964369025.1 uncultured Ideonella sp.
GGCGCTTGGCGAGAGGCCAGTCGGGCCGGCACAGCTCCAGGTTGCGCAGCGCGATGCGCCGGCGGCGCCCTGCGAACGCATGCAGCACGGCGCCCAGGCCGCGGCCCAACGCAGCCTGCACCCCCAGCGGCAGGCCGTGGACAAGCCACAGCAGCCCCAGCACGGCGCGCGCGCCCAGGCGTCCCAACCATGTCATCCCGGCTCTCCTTCGTGGCCCGGCTTCGGTCGGCGGGGCGATTTGTAGCGGTGGTATCCCCAGAGGTACTGGGTCGGCAGCGCGCGGATCACCTGCTCCATCGAGCGGTTGATCACAGTGGCCGCCGCCGTCTCATCGTCGGCCGGCAGCGGCTCCTCCAACGGAGCCATGTGGACGGCAAAGCCCCCGCCGCGCGGCAGGCGCTCGCACCAGATCAGGCCGAGGGCAGCGCCTGTCTGCCGCGCCAGGCGCGCCGCCAGCGTCATGGTGTAGGCCGGCTGGCCGAAGAACGGCGCCCAGACGCCCTGCCCCAGCGGCGGCACCTGGTCTGGCAACAGGCCGACGATCTCGCCACGCTTCAGGGCCCGGAGCATCTGGCGCACACCGGCGAGCGAGGCGGGTGCGGTGGCCATGCCGGGCCGGTGGCGGGCGCTCTCCTCCATCTGCCGCAGCCAGGCCTTGCGCGCCGGCCGGTACAGCACGGTGACCGGGGCCAGCGCTCCGAAGCGCTCGGCCGTTGCGCGGGCCACCACCTCGAAGCTGCCCAGGTGGGGTGACAGCAGCAACAGGCCTCGCCCAGCCTGCACGGCGTCTCGGATCAGTGCGTCGTCGTTCCAGCGAACCATCGCGCCCATCTGCTGGCCGGCCGGCATCAGCCACAGCCAGGGCACCTCGGCGGCCATCCGGCCGGCCTCGGCCACGGCTTGGCGGCGCTGCGCCGGCGCCAGCCCGGCCCGCGCGGCGTTGTCGGCCAGGCGCCGCCGGTAGCTGGGCGACAGGAGCCAGGTGGCCCAACCCAGCACCGCCCCGAGCCGATGCAGGCGCGCCAGCGGCCAGCGCGACAGCCAGCGTGCCAACGCGGTCAAGGGGGAATCTGGAGTCTCTATAATCTGGCTCATCGCCGAGTTAAAAGGACAACTTGCGGGGCGATGCGGGCCGTTATTCACCGAACCCGCCGGGCCGTTCCTCACAGAATGGCCCGCTAAATGCCGCTAAAGCGTTCGCCGCTCTTGTCAGGTTGCTGAGCTGGACGACGCCCTCGTCAAAACGCAACCGGAGCAAGCATCCCAGTGGCAAACGATTATCTCTTTACCTCCGAGTCGGTCTCGGAAGGCCACCCCGACAAAGTCGCGGACCAGATCTCCGACGCGATCCTCGACGCCATCTTCACCGAAGACCCGCGCAGCCGCGTGGCCGCCGAGACGCTGTGCAACACCGGCCTGGTGGTGCTGGCCGGTGAGATCACCACCAACGCCCACGTCGACTACATCCAGGTCGCGCGCGACACGATCAAGCGCATCGGCTACGACAACACCGAGTACGGCATCGACTACAAGGGCTGCGCGGTGCTGGTGGCCTACGACAAGCAATCCAACGACATCGCCCAGGGCGTGGACCA
>CAYJEC010000864.1:0-1595 GCA_964369025.1 uncultured Ideonella sp.
GAACCACTTCTTCCTGGAGATGAACACCCGCCTGCAGGTCGAGCACCCGGTCACCGAATGTGTCACTGGCTTCGACCTGGTCGAGTGGCAACTCCGGGTGGCCGCTGGCGAGCCGCTGACGAACTGGTTGCCAGGGCTGCAGGCCGACGTACGCCTCAGCGGCCACGCGATCGAGGCCAGGCTCTACACGGAGGACCCGTACGACGGCTTCCGCCCGCAGACCGGGCAGGTGCTGCATTGGCAACCGGCCGCAACGCCCTCCCTGCGCATCGACCATGGCATCGCCGAAGGCGGCGCGATCAGCCCCTACTACGACGCGATGGTGGCCAAGCTCATCGTGCACGGCCACGACCGCGAGGACGCCATCCGCCGCCTGGTGACCGCCATCGACGGCACGCCGCTGCTGGGCGTGGCCCACAACGCCCGCTTCCTGCGCGACGTGCTGCTGCACCCAGACTTCCGTTCGGCCAGGCTCACCACCACGCGGCTCGACGAGTGGGCCGCCGATGGGGCCCCGCTTGTGCAGAGGCCCGTGCCAGACGACAGCACCTGGCTGCTCGCAGCCGCGCTGGCGGCCCGGGGCGATCTACCTGCCGGCGCCGCAGCGGGCCTGCGGTCCCCCGGCGTGGCCTGGCAGACCCTGGAACTGCGGTGCCAGGGCGAACAACGCCGCTGGCGCGCCTGCCTGGACGGCCACACAGTGCATCTGGATGACGGTACGGTCGTGCGAACCTTGCGCATCTTGGCGGCCGACCGATCCACTTGGCGAGTGCAGGCCGACGGTGTCACCCATGACGTCGTCGCCTGCCAGGATCCCGCAGGATCCTGGCAAGTCACCTCACAAGGCGCTGTGTTCATCTTCGAGGAGCCCCCCGCCACACCGATCGCCCGGACCAGGTTGGACCCTCGCCAGGTGCGGGCCACCGTGGCCGGGGTGGTCGCCGACGTGCGGGCGCAGCCTGGCCAACGCGTGGAGGCCGGCCAACCGCTCATCTGTGTGGAGGCGATGAAGATGGAGATGTGGCTCACCGCCACGGCCACGGGCCGCGTGGCCGGGTTGCACGTGCAGGTTCGCGACGCCGTGCCAGCAGGTGCGCTGCTGGTGGAACTGGAGATTGACCCATGACGGACAAGGCCATCCTCACCTGTGCGCTGACCGGCGTGCTGACGGATCCGAAACAACACCCGGTGCCGGTGACCCCGGAGCAGATGGCGGCCGAGGCGCGCGACGCCTTCAACGCCGGTGCGTCGGTGATGCACGTGCACCTGCGGTCGCTGGAACCCGGCCGGGGCCATCTGCCGAGTTGGGACCCCGAGGTTGCCGATGCAGTCGCCGGCGCCATCCGCGCCGCCTGCCCCGGCGTCATCATCAACCTGACGACAGGCGTGCTGGGCAAGGACATCTCCGGCCCCGAGGCTTGCAATCGACGTGTCAGGCCCGAGATCGCCGCCTGCAACGCCGGCAGCCTGAACTACCTGAAGTTGAAGGGCGATGGCCAATGGGCCTGGCCGCCGATGGTCTTCGACAACCCCGTCGCCAAGGTGCAGCAGTTTCTCGACGTCATGGCCGAATGCGGTACCCACCCTGAGTTCGA
>CAYJEC010000865.1:0-1593 GCA_964369025.1 uncultured Ideonella sp.
TTGTGGATACGGTCGAGCAAACATCGGTACGGCGACGTGTTGCTCTACGGCGGCATCTTGGCGCTGCTGCTGGCGGCCAGGCTGGGCAGCTTGCGGGCATGGATCGCCAAACAGCGCGAGCGGCTGGCCGGCACCAAGGCCTGAACGTCGGTTCAGCTTGACGGCAGGCTGACGTGCACCCTGCACGACCGGCGCGACCAGGCAAAGCGCCCACCCCTTTTGAGGGATGCAGCGCGCTAGGTGTGAACCCTAGGATGACACCACGCCATCCTCGGAACACCCGCCATGACCGCCAGCCACACCGCCACGACCTCGATCTACCCGGCCCGCCGCCTCGGCATGCTGGCGCAGGCCACGACCGGCGCGCGACATGGCGGCGCAACACGGGGCGACACCCTGGCCGACAGCGCCGCACGCCAGGGCCGGCAGGCCTTGCTCGACGCCGCCTTGTTCAGCGCCAGCAACGCGTTGTGGGACGAGTCGAGCTGGCATCTGCATCGTTACGCTCAGCTGCTGCTGCGGGATCCGCTCGACGCCACCCGGCTCGAGGCCCTGTGTGTGCTGGCCAGCCAGACCGTGCGTTTGCGCCAGTGCCTGTGCGAAGCGGCCGATGTCGACCAGGCGCTGACTCGCCGCCTGGCCGAGCTGGCACGCGACCTGTGTTTCGAGGTGGTGCGTCAACTCGCCAGCGTGGCCGATCTGGGCCATCACCTGTCGATGCTGCTGGCCGTGGCCGAGGTGCTCGACAGCCTCGGCGACAGTGACGACGCCCACGCCATGCGCCAGCAAGCCTTGTTTGGCCTGCAGGGTCTGGCGCCGAAACGCGCCTGAGTTCTTCGCCGCCCGGGGGGGTGATGCCAGACCAGCCGCTCGGCGGGCCGGGTGATGGCCTCAGGGCGACGAGGCAGGCGGTGCTGGCGCCAAGGCCGAGGCGGATCCGGGTTGATCGACACGGGTTTGTTCGGCGGCCAAGTCCTTGGCTGCCTCGTCGGCCATCTGCCTGGCCATGACCCGCGCCTTGGCTTCGGCGGCCACGTCACCGTTGCGGCCGGCCATCTCGTACCAGTAGTGCGCCAGCCGGGCGTCGGCAGTCAGGCCCAGGCCGTGTTCGTACATCGACGCCAGCAGGTACTGCGCGGCTTCGTCGCCCGCCGTGGCGGCCTGGCGATACCAGTGTGCGGCCGTGGCGGCATCGGCCGCCACGCCGCGGCCGAGGTAATACGCCGTCGCCACCTCGACCTGGGCGTCGATGCTGCCGGCCTCGGCGGCGCGCTGGTACCAGGCGAGCGCCGGTGCCGGGTCGGGGCGGCCGAGCCGGCTGCCGTCGTACAGCTGACCGAGTGTGAACTGGGCGGTGACCAGGCCGGCGCTGGCCGATTGTTCGAGCAGCCGCACGGCGCGTGCCATGTCGGGTTGCGGCAACTCGCCGCGCAGGTGCATCACCGCCAGGTTGTACCGGGCGACCGTGTCACCGGCACGCGCCAGACGCTCGAAGGCACGGCGGGCGGCACCAAGACGTTGCGCGTCGTAGTCGCGCAAGGCCGCCTGCAAGGCGGGTGACGGCGCCGCCCCCCCACGAGCGGCCGAGTCGGC
>CAYJEC010000866.1:0-1592 GCA_964369025.1 uncultured Ideonella sp.
CTGACCATGACACCCTCCGAACCCCTGCTGCAAGTGCGCGACCTGCGTGTCGACGTCGGTGACCGCAACATCCTGAAGTCGGTCTCGCTCGACATACCCGCCGGCGCGTTGCTGGTCCTGATGGGAGCCAACGGCAGCGGCAAGAGCACGCTTGGCCTGACGCTGGCCGGGCACCCGCGCTACCGCGTCGTCGGCGGCTCAGTGCGCTTTGCCGGCCAGGACCTGCTGGCGCTGAGCCCCGAGGCTCGCGCGCGGGCCGGGCTCTTCGTGTCCTTCCAGGCGCCGCCCGAGATCCCCGGTGTCAAGAACAACCTGTTCATCCGCACGGCGCTGAACGCGGTGCGAGAAGCGCGTGGCGAGGCACCGCTCGATGCTTTCGACTTCCTGGGTGACGCCCGCGCCGCGGCCGCGCGCCTGGGCCTGCCCGAGGCGATGCTGGGCCGGCCGGTCAACGACGGCTTTTCTGGTGGCGAACGCAAGCGCAACGAGCTGCTGCAGCTCGCGCTGCTGCGGCCACGGCTGGCGGTGCTGGACGAAGTCGATTCCGGCATGGACGTGGACGGTGTACGCGCCGTCGTGCAACTGGTGCAGGAGCTGCGTGCGCAAGGCACGGCCTTCCTCGTGGTCTCGCACTACCAGCAGCTGATCGAATCGCTGATGCCCGACGCGGTGCTGCGGCTGGACCAGGGCTGCATCGCCGAGACCGGCGGCGTCGGCCTGGCCAGCGACATCGGCCGCACCGGCTTCGTGCGTACGGCAGAAGCGCTGGGCGTCTGACGTCATGGACACCGCCCGCGCCGACATCCTGGCCGCCCGCCACCAGCTGCAAACTCGCGGCTGGATCTCCCGCAAGGCCGAAGCCTTTCGGCACCTACCTCCGCCTGACGCGGCCGTCTGGCTGGGTGACGAGAGCGGACGAGCAGCGCCGGGCTGTGAAGCCCACCCGCTCACGGGGGCCGGCTGGACGCTGCACCCGATCGGCCACAGCCCGCAAGGCCGGGTCGACGCCCGCTGGCTCGACGCCAGCGACGCCCTGCAGCGCGCCGAGCTGTGGGCCGGCCTGTCGGCGCCGTTGGGTGCAGGCATTGCGGACAATGCGGATGATCGAGCCGAGGGCGACGCCGCACCCTTTTCCTGGGCGCACCGTGCGTTGTGCCGGCATGGCCTGCGGCTGCGCATCGGCGGCACCCCGGGCGCCGAGCGCGGACCGCGTGAACCCGTCTGGCTGCAACTGCGCCATCAGCCGCGCAGAGCCGTCGAAGCGCCGATGCTGGTGATCGAGGTGCTCGCGGGCGTGCACTGCGTGCTGGTCGAGACGCACGACCGCCAGTCGGTGGCCTGCAAGCAACCGGTCGTGCAGAACCTGCAGGCCCACATCGTGCTGGGCGACGGCGCGACGCTGCAGCACCTGCGCATCGCCACGCCGGGTGCTGCAGACCACATCGCGCACCACGTGCACGCCAGGCTCGGCCGCGATGCGCACTACGCACAGGCGCTGGTCGCCTCGGGCAGCAGCTACCACCTGCAGCGCAACGTGATCGCGCTGCAGGCCGAAGGCGCCGTGGCCCGCAGCGCCGGCCTGCTGCTGGCGG
>CAYJEC010000867.1:0-1589 GCA_964369025.1 uncultured Ideonella sp.
TCGCCCACCGCCTGTCCACGCTGCGCAAGGCCGACCGGCTGGTGGTGATGGACCGTGGCGAGGTGGTCGAGGTCGGCCACCACGACGAGCTGATGGCCCGCCAGGGCGCCTACTGGCGGCTCTACGAGGCCCAGGCCCGCAAGGCCGAGACCGAGGAAGGCAGCGACCATGACGCGGTGCTGATCGCCAGCACACTGCCCCAACCCTCTGCCCACACCATGGTGGCGAAATGAGCGCCCCAACCTTCCAGTTGCAACGCGATCCCCTCGGCAGGCTGGTTTACACCAGCGCCGAGGGCGAGCGCCACGAAGCGGTGGTGCCGGTCAGGGCCTTCCCGATCGGCGCGCCCGACGAAGGCATCTCCCTGGTCAGCACCGAGGGCCGCGAGCTGGCCTGGATCGCCCGCTTGGGCAGCGTGCCGGGGCCCGAGCGCGCGCTGATCGAGTCGGAACTGGCCAGCCGAGAGTTCGTGCCCGAGATCCTGCGCCTGGTCAGCGTCTCCACCTTCTCCAGCCCCAGCACTTGGCAAGTCGAGACCGACCGCGGCCCGACGCAGCTGGTGCTCAAGGGCGAGGAAGACATCCGCCGCCTGCCCGGCACCCGCGCCAGCCTGCTGATCACCAGCGGGCACGGCATCGTCTTCCGGGTGCGGGATCTGACCGCGATGGACCGCCACTCGAAACGCTTGCTCGAGCGCTTTTTGTAGGCCTCACCTGTTCACGTCGATGACCGTGCGCCCGCGGATGCGGCCAGCCAGCAGGTCGTTGCTGGCCTGCACGATGTCGCTCAAGGCCACCTCGTGTGTCATTTGCGCCAGCTGCTCGGGTTTCAGGTGCGCTGCCAGCAGGGCCCAGGCCTGTTCGCGAACGGCGTTGGGCTGGTAGACGCAGTTGATGCCGTAGAGCGTGACGCCGCGCAGGATGAAGGGCATCACGGTGGCTGGCAGGTCGTGGCCCTGAGCCAGGCCGCAGGCGGCCACCGCGCCGTTCCAGCGGGTCTGCGCCAGTGCATTGGCCAACGTGTGGCTGCCGACCGAATCCACCACGCCGGCCCAGCGCTCGGTCTGCAGCGGGCGGCCGGCGGCCGAGAGCGTGCCGCGGTCGACGATGTTCGTGGCGCCCATCAGCTTCAGGTAATCGGCCTCCTGAGGCCGGCCGGTGGACGCGCTGACGGTGTAGCCCAGGCCGGCCAGCAGCGCCACCGCGACCGAGCCCACGCCGCCTGCCGCGCCGGTGACCAGCACCTCGCCGTCGCCCGGCTTCGTGCCGTGCTTCTGCAGCGCCATCACGCACAGCGCGGCGGTGTAGCCGGCGGTGGCGATGGCCATGGCCTCGCGCGGGGAGAAGGCGGCCGGCAGGCGCAGCAGCCAGTCGGCCTTCAGGCTGGCCTTCTGTGCCAGACCGCCCCAGTTCGTCTCGCCCATGCCCCAGCCGTTCACCACCACCCGGTCGCCGGTCCGCTTCCACTGCAATGCCGCGTGCAGGCCGATCGCCGCCGGCTCGGCGAGCACCGCGCGCCGGGAGGGCACGTCACCGATGGGGATGCATTGGGTCTCGTGGGCCACCAAGGTCTCGCCCCAGCCGCCGCCG
>CAYJEC010000868.1:0-1588 GCA_964369025.1 uncultured Ideonella sp.
CTGGGCCTCCAAAGGCTCGACCACGCGGATGAATCCCGGGGCATGGCCCGACTGGATCAGGCCACCGATCAACGCCGAGGCCATGTTGCCGCCGCCGATGAAGGCAACGGGCGCGGAATGGATGGTTTGGGGCATGGCCACCAGTGTAGGGCGGCATGCCGCGGCTTGCCATGAGCGGATGCTGCGGGCGTCATGCGAAAAATGCATGACGCTCGGTGACAAATTCGGTGGCCCCCCGCATAGAGTGCGCACCCATGCCGCCGCGGCCGGTTCACGAGATGGGCCGCTGTCACCACACCTTCATCGGAGACCCCGACATGAGCAACCCGCTTTCCTTCGTCCACCCGACCCCTGACAGCCCCTGGGGCACCTACCTGATGCAGGTCGACCGTGTCACGCCCTACCTGGGCCACCTGGCACGCTGGGTCGAGACGCTCAAGCGGCCGAAGCGCGCGCTGATCGTCGACGTGCCGATCGAGCTGGACGACGGCACCGTGGCCCACTACGAGGGCTACCGCGTTCAGCACAACATGTCGCGCGGCCCGGGCAAGGGCGGCGTGCGCTACCACCCGGACGTGACGCTGGAGGAGGTGATGGCGCTGTCGGCCTGGATGTCGGTGAAGAACGCCGCCGTCAACCTGCCCTACGGCGGCGCCAAGGGCGGCATCCGCGTCGACCCGAAGAAGCTGTCGACGAAGGAACTGGAGCGCATGACCCGCCGCTACACCAGCGAGATCGGCATCATCATCGGCCCGCAGCAGGACATCCCGGCGCCGGACGTGAACACCAATGGCCAGATCATGGCCTGGATGATGGACACGTACTCGATGAACACCGGCTCCACCTCCACCGGCGTGGTCACCGGCAAGCCGATCCACCTGGGCGGCTCGCTGGGCCGCGTGAAGGCCACCGGCCGCGGCGTGTTCGTCACCGGGCGTGAAGCAGCGCGCCGCATCAACATGGACCTGAACGGCGCACGCGTCGCGGTGCAAGGCTTCGGCAATGTGGGATCAGCCGCCGCTGAACTGTTCGTGCAGGCGGGCGCAAGAATCGTCGCCGCGCAAGATCACACCGGCACGATCTACAACGGCAATGGCTTCGACCTGGCGGAGTTGCTGCCCCATGTGAAGGCCACCGGCGGCGTCGGCGGCTTCAAGGGTGCCGAGCCGATGGGCAACGAGGAGTTCTGGGATGTGAAGTGCGACATCCTGATCCCCGCAGCGCTGGAAGGCCAGATCAACGCCGACCGCGCCCGCCGCATCCAGGCGAAGCTGGTGCTCGAAGGCGCCAACGGCCCGACCATTCCAAGCGCCGATGACATCCTGGCTGACCGCAACATCCTGGTCGTGCCGGACGTGATCTGCAACGCCGGCGGCGTGACGGTCAGCTACTTCGAGTGGGTGCAGGATTTCTCCAGCTTCTTCTGGACCGAAGACGAGATCAACGTGCGCCTGGACAAGATCATGGTCGGCGCGCTGAAGCGCATCTGGGAGGTGGCCGACCAGCACCGCATCACGCTGCGCACCGCCACCTTCGCGGTGGCCTGCGAGCGCATCCTGATCGCGCGCGAAGAGCGCGGCCTGTACCC
>CAYJEC010000869.1:0-1588 GCA_964369025.1 uncultured Ideonella sp.
GTGCGTGGTGGTCAACGAGCCCTTCGCCGTGCTGTTGGCTGACGACCTGATGGTGGGCACGCCGCCGATCCTGAAGCAGATGGTCGAGCAGTTCGAAGATTGGCACGCGTCGATCCTGGCCGTGCAGGAAGTCCCGGCAGAGCACACCCGCCGCTATGGCATCGTGGCAGGCACTTCGGTCACCGACCGCATGATGGACCGCACCCACATCGTCGAGAAGCCGGCCCCTGAGGCAGCCCCGTCACGATTGGGTGTGGCGGGCCGCTACATCCTCACGCCGGGCGTGTTTCGCGAGATCGCCAACCAGCCGCGTGGTGTGGGCGGCGAGATCCAGCTCACCGACGGCATCGCCGCGCTGATGCGCCGCGAAAAGGTCTTTGCCTACCGATACCAGGGCAAGCGCTACGACTGCGGAAGCAAGGAGGGCTTCCTGGAGGCCAACGTCGAACTGGCACTGGCTCACCCGCAACTGGGCCCGGGCTTCCGCGCCTACCTCAAGGCAATGGAACTGTAGGCACCCAGCCTATCTTCGTCGCAGGTAGTGGATGTATTCCGCGTCCACCGACTGCTGCTCGACCAGTTCGTTGCCGGTCTGGCGAGCAAAGGCCTGAAAGTCTCGCATCGAGCCCGGGTCGGTCGCGACGACCTTCAGGATGTCGCCGCTGGCCATGTCCGCCAACGCCTTCTTGGCCTTGAGGATGGGCAACGGGCAGTTCAATCCGCGGGTGTCGAGTTCCTTGTGCGCGTCCATGCCATGTCCTAGGTCGGGAGGCCATTCTACGAAGCCGGGGCCTCGCGCCTGGGCCATTCGATGAATCGCGGCTCGATGCCCCGGCCGCGCAGCCAGTCGGCCAGCGCATAGCCGGTGCCGGCCGGCCAGCACAGCGTGTCGCCCGGCTCGAAGAGCTTGTATTCAGCCAGTTCAGGCGAGAGGCGGATCTCGCCTCGCGCCACCACGTGGTAGGCGATGATCACCTGGTTCATGCGCTGGAAATCGTAGACGCCGATCAGGTTGACCGCCTCGGCGACCAGCGAGGTCTCTTCGGCCACTTCGCGGGCGATGCCTTCCTGCGGCGTCTCGCCGGCCTCCATGAACCCGGTGATGAGCGCGAACATGCGGCCCGACCAGGCTGCATTGCGCGCCAGCAGCAGCTGGCCGCCACGGTCCGCGCACTCGACCACCGCCGCCAGCACCGGCGTCGGGTTGTTCCAATGGGTGAAGCCGCAGGCCGCGCAGCGCAGGCGAGCCTTCACGCCACCGTCCTCCAAAGCTTCCGTCCATGCCAGCGCGGCGGCACACTGGGGGCAGAACCTGTAGTCGATCACGCCGGAAACACCCCGGTGGACAGGTATCGGTCGCCGCGGTCGCAGACGATGAAGACGATGGTGGCGTTCTCCACCACCTTGGCCACCTGCAAGGCCACGCAGCAGGCGCCGGCGGCCGAGATGCCGCCGAACAGGCCCTCCTCGGCGGCCAGGCGCCGGGCCATGTCCTCGGCGTCCGACTGGCTCACGTAGACCAGCTCGTCCACCGCCTTGGGGTCGTAGATCTTCGGAAGGTAGGCCTCAGGCCACTTGCGGATGCCCG
>CAYJEC010000870.1:0-1582 GCA_964369025.1 uncultured Ideonella sp.
TGCGGTGCGGCAAGCCATCGGCATGTACGGGGCGCCCGACCGGCGCATCGACTGCGTCATCAATGGGCAGGTGCTGCGCGAGTGGGGCGATCCGTTGCCCTTCCGGTCCAATGTGGAGATGCAGTTCATTCCGCCTGTGGCACGCTAGAACGCCGCGGCGCGCGGCGTACTTCACGTCCTGGCCCAAGGTCAGTGCGTCCGGGTGCGGCAGGCAGTGCTAACGTGCGGCCGGCCTGAGCTACAGGCCGCGTTCCATGTCTGCCACCGCCTCACATTTCCGCTCACTTCTGCTCGTCTGCGCCGCCTCTGTCGGGCTGTGCGGAGCGCATGCAGGCGAGTGTGTGGCGGCGCGTGATGACGGCCTCGTGCTGTCGGCTTCCAGCCACTGCGTGGCGCAGATGCGAGCCAACCCGCAGATGCGGCGCTCGATGGTTCGGGCATTCGACCCGCGTGCCGCGGCGGCTCCGCAGCCCGCAGCCGAGGCCCAGCGCGCCGAGCGTGCGGCCACGTCGCGCCATGGCAATTCCCTCGCCCATCCGTTGGCCCGACTGTCACAACTGCAAGCGCAAAGCCGGTACCTGGATTCGCTGAGCCGCGGCCCGAGCTACTACGGCCAGGCCGGCACCACACCCTGACAGCTTCTTCCCCCTGCTACCAGGCGCCCACGTTGGGCATCGATGCCCAGGGCTCGGCAGGGGGCAACGCGGTGCCGGATTGCAGCAACTCGATCGAGATCTGGTCCGGCGAGCGCACGAAGGCCATGCGGCCGTCGCGCGGTGGCCGGCAGATCGTCACGCCGTGCTCCATCAGGCGGCGGCAGGTGGCGTAGATGTCGTCCACTGCATAGGCCAGGTGGCCGAAGTTCCGGCCGCCGGTGTAGGCCTCCGGGTCCCAATTGAAGGTGAGCTCCACCTGGGCCGAAGAATCCCCCGGCGCCGCGAGGAAGGCCAGCGTGTAACGGCCCGCCGGCACCTCGCGCACCGAGAGCACCTCCAACCCGAGCGCATCGCGGTAGAACGCCAGCGAGGCGTCCATGTCGGTCACCCGGACCATGGTGTGGAGGTATTTCACGGGCCGTCCCGTCAGAGACGCTCGAACACGGCCGCGATGCCCTGGCCGCCGCCGATGCACATGGTCACCAGCGCATAGCGGCCACCCGTGCGGTGCAGCTCGTAGACCGCCTTGGTGGCGAGGAAGGCGCCGGAGCAGCCGATCGGGTGGCCCAGCGCGATCGCGCCGCCGTTCGGGTTGGTCTTGCTCATGTCGAGCTCGAGACCGCGTGCCACCGCGATGGCCTGGGCAGCGAAGGCCTCGTTGCTCTCGATCACGTCCATCTGCTGCAGGCTCAGGCCGGCCTTCTTCAGCGCCAGCTTGGTGGCCGGGATCGGGCCCTCGCCCATGATCTCGTTGGGCACGCCGGCCACGGCGTAGCCGGCCAGGCGGGCCAGCGGCTTGTGTCCACCGGCGGCGGCCACCGTGGCGTCGGCCAGCACGAAGAAGGCGGCGCCGTCGTTGATGCCCGAGGCGTTGCCGGCGGTGACCGAACCGTCCTTCTTGAACGCCGGCTTCATCTTGCCCAGCG
>CAYJEC010000871.1:0-1580 GCA_964369025.1 uncultured Ideonella sp.
GGCTTCGACGCGGCGCTGGCCAAGCAATGGGAGCAATGCCTGGCGTCGGGCGGCTGGATCGGCATCGGCTGGCCGGGCGAGGCCAGCCCGCGCGCGCTGCCACTCGCGCAGCAGGTGATCTTCCACGAGGAGTACGTGCGCGCTGGCGGCCCGGGGCGCATCGGCCACATCGGCGAGACGCTGCTCGCGCCGACCCTCATCGCGCATGGCACGGCCGAGCAGCAACAGCGCTTCCTGCCCGGCATCCGCGCCGGCACCGAATACTGGGCGCAGGGCTATTCGGAGCCCGGTGCGGGATCGGACCTGGCCAACGTGCGGACGCGCGCTGCGCTGGATGAAGCCGCAGGCGGGTGGGTGCTCAATGGGCAGAAAGTCTGGACCTCCTGGGCCCAGGACTCGGACTGGATCTTCGTGCTCGCCCGCACCGACCCCTCGTCCGTGCGCCACCGCGTGCTGACGCTGCTGCTGGTGCCCTTGCATCAAAGCGGCATCACGATCCGGCCGATTCGCCAGATCACGGGCGCTGCCGAGTTCTACGAGGTCTTCTTCGACGGCGCGCGCACCGAAGCGTCCTTGCATCTGGGCACGGTCGGCGAGGGCTGGAAAGTGGCGATGGCGCTGCTCGGTTTCGAGCGCGGTGCCTCCACGCTGGGCCAGCAGGCTCATTTCAGGCACGAACTGGGGATGGTGATCGCCGCGGCGCGCGCCAACGGTGCGGCGCGTGACCCGTTGCTGCGCCAGCGCATCGCCCGTGCGGCACTGGGCCTGCAAATGCTGCACTTCAACGCCTTGCGCGTGCTGGCGTCAGACGCCAGCCAGCCGCAGCCCCCGGCTGCGTTCATCGCCAAGTACGCCTGGTCGAACTGGCACCGCGATCTCGGGCGGCTGGCGATGGACGTGCTGGGCGAGGTCGCCGACATCGCCGATGGTGACCTGCAAAGCCAGCGCCTGCAGAGCCTGTGGCTGGCCAGCCGGTCCGACACAATCTATGCCGGCACGAATGAAATCCAGCTCAACCTGATTGCCGAGCGTGCACTGGGCATGCCACGTTGATCAACAACCAGGACCCCTTGCCATGCCCGATCCCGCCGCCATGACGGCCGCTGTCCATGCCTACGTGGCCGCCCTCAACGCTGGCGACCTGGACGCGATCGTCGCGCTGTATGCCGATGACGCCAGCGTCGAAGACCCGGTCGGCTCGACGCCCTTGGTCGGCACCGAGGCGATCCGTGCGTTCTATGCGCGCAGCACCGCGATGCCGCTGCAGGTGACGCTCGACGGCGAAGTGCGGGTGGCCGGCAACGAGTGCGCGTTCCCGTTCAGCGTGAGCTTCGTGCACGAAGGCCGGCGCACGACCATCCGCCCGATCGACACCTTCCGCTTCGATGCAGCCGGCCGCATCTTGCAGATGCGGGCCTTCTTCGGGCCGGGCAATATCCACCCCGAGTAGGCCTCTCGTCCATCGGGACGATGCCGGACCCGCCTGGCATCGTGAACATGGCCCATCCTTCGCTACGCCGGGCCCGCCGGCCGCACTTCCATGGCCCTCAAACCCGCCCCCGACTACGTTTCCCCCCACG
>CAYJEC010000872.1:0-1578 GCA_964369025.1 uncultured Ideonella sp.
GCGGCCATTCGCCTTGAGCGCTACGTGGGTGACAAACATGTCGGCATCGCCGAAGGCCGTGCTTGGTCGCAGGCGGCCGAGCAGGCTGTCCGTACAGCCGGGCCCGACGCCATGCGCGGCGCCCTGGATCGAGCTGATAGTCTGCTCAACGAACTGCGCATCGCCGAGTTCGCCCACTTGAGCGACCTGCTGCCCTCTTCCCTGGACCAACGGATGCGGGCGTTTGCTGCGGGCTTGTCGGCACACGTTGCCGCGCCAGGCGAAGCACAGCTTGCACGGGTGGAGCAGTTGGCAGACGGCGTGCTGAAGCACGCCTTGGCCGCAGGGCAGCAGCAGCGCATGGAGCGTGTCGAGATGGCCAGGCGCCTGGCGCGCTGGCTGATGCTGCCAGCACCATCGGCCGCCAATGTGACCACCGCTGTGGGTTGGCAGGCAGATGAAGGTGCGTTTGTCGATTGGGCACGCTTCCGGCTGCTGGGCGGCGACGAGTTGACCGAACTCGATCATGCGTACGACGCGCTGCGCGCTGCCGCGATCGCCCGTCGCAATGCCTTTGACCAGCCATTCGCCCAGGCGCTGCTGCAGTGGAACGCTCAGACGCCTGGCGCCGACGGACGCGTAGTGCCGATTGAATCGGTGCTGGACCGAGTGCTCGGCCCGATCGCCGCCAGCCAGCCGGTGCTGCTGCTGGTGATGGACGGCTTGAGCACCAGCATCTACCGCGAACTCTTCTCGCGCATCAACAACCTCGGCTGGGTCGAACTGGTGCCGGCCGATGTCGAGCATCCGCTGGTCGGGGTTGCCGCGCTGCCCACAGTCACCGAAGTGAGCCGCACCAGCCTACTCTGCGGCCGGCTCGCCCTGGGAACCGCTGCCAACGAGAAGACTGGGTTCGCGAGCCACGCCGCGCTGCTGGCGCACAGCCGCAGCGAGGTGCCACCGCGCCTCTTCCACAAGGGCGAACTGGCCGATTCGACCAACCTGTCGCAGGAGGTCCGCGCAACGATCGCCAACCCGCAACAGCGGGTGGTGGGCGTGGTCTACAACGCCGTGGATGACCACCTGAGTGGGCCTGACCAGTTGCATCAGCGCTGGGCGCTGGAAGACCTGCGCCTGTTGCTGCCGCTGTTGCGCGAGGCGCGCGAAGCGCGGCGGGTCGTCGTCATCACCGCCGACCACGGGCACCTGCTGGAGGACGGAACGACCCAGGTGACCGGCGCATCCGCGCCGGACAAGGTCAGTGACCGGTGGCGTCCGGGCCGCGATGCACGCGCCCCGCACGAAGTGGCTTTCAGCGGTGGCCGTGTTGTGACAGCCGACAACTCGAAGGCCGTGGTCTGCCTGTGGGGGGAAAGCACGCGGTCCGCGGGCAGGAAGAACGGCTATCACGGCGGCGCCTCGCCCCAGGAGGTGACGGTGCCTCTGAGCGTGATCGTGCCGCTGGGGATGAACCTCGCGGGCTGGCAGCTGGCCCCACCGGCGCAACCCGAGTGGTGGGAATTGCCGCACCTTGCCCCCGTGCCGGAACCGACTGCAGCGCTGGCACCTGCGTCAGCCCCGGCGGGCCGCAAGACGCCT
>CAYJEC010000873.1:0-1572 GCA_964369025.1 uncultured Ideonella sp.
GCCGATCGGCATCAAGGTCTTCGGCAAGGACCTGGGCGAGATGGAGAAGCTGGCCCGGGAAATCGAGACGGTGGTCAAGGCAGTGCCTGGGACGACATCCGCCTTCGCCGAACGGCTGACCGGCGCCAGCTACCTCAACATCGAGCCGGACCGCGTGGCATTGGCGCGCTACGGCTTGACCGTGGGCGAACTGCTCGATGTGATCGGCACGGCTCTGGGCGGCGAGATGGTCACCACGACGGTGGAGGGCCGTGAGCGCTTCGGCGTCACCGTGCGCTACCCGCGCGAGTTGCGCAGCAATCCCGAGCAGATCGAGCGCGAGGTGCTGGTGCCGATCATGGGCGGCGCCATGGTGCCCTTGGGCCAGGTGGCCAAGGTCGTGGTGGCACGCGGCACGCCGGGCATCCGCACCGAGAACGCGCTGCTGTCGGCCTACATCTTCGTCGACATCCGTGGCCGCGACATCGGCAGCTACGTCGCCGACGCGCGCAAGGCAGTGACCGACCAGGTGAAGTTCCCTGCGGGTTACTACATCACCTGGAGCGGTCAGTTCGAGGGCATGGAGCGTGCCGTCGAGAAGATGAAGATCGTCGTGCCGGTGACCCTGCTGCTGATCTTCCTGCTGCTCTACCTGAACTTCCGCAGGCTCCCGGAGACCTTCATCGTCATGCTCTCGGTGCCGTTCGCTCTAGTGGGCGGCGTGTGGCTGATGTGGTGGCTCGACTACAACCTGTCGGTGGCGGTGGCCGTCGGGTTCATCGCACTGGCCGGCGTTGCAGCGGAAACCGGCGTGGTGATGCTGATCTATCTCGACCATGCCTGGGCGGAAGCGAAGGAGCGCTGCCGCCTTGAAGGTCGCCTGCCCGGGCCGACCGACCTCTACGGCGCGGTGATGGAAGGTGCCGTCGAACGTGTGCGCCCCAAGATGATGACGGTGGTGGCCATCATGGCCGGCCTGTTGCCGATCATGTGGGGCACCGGCACCGGCTCGGAGGTGATGAGCCGCATCGCCGCACCGATGGTCGGCGGAATGATCTCCTCCACCGTGCTCACGCTGGGCGTGATTCCGGCGCTGTATGCGCTGGTCAAGCAGTGGCAGCTGCGGCACGCCCCGGTTCAAGACAGTAAGGCGCCCACCCATGTGGCGCAAACCGCCCCCATGCCACCCATCACCACTTCCTGAGGATCCAAACATGAATCGACGCCACTTCTTCCTCAGCGCTGGAGCGCTCGCGGTCATTTCCGCCCTGCCGGCAATGGCAGCCTCACCCACAGCGCCAGTGCAGGTGTTCAAGAGCCCGACCTGTGGCTGCTGCGGCGCCTGGGTCGAGCACATGCGGGCAGCCGGCTTCACGGTCAAGGTGACCGAAGTCGACGACGCCCCTGCGGAGCGCAGGCGCCTTGGACTTCCCGATCGATACGGCAGTTGCCACACGGCCACGGTTGCCGGTTATGTGCTCGAAGGCCATGTTCCGGCAACGGAGGTCAAGCGGCTGCTGGCAGCCCGGCCCAAGGCCCTCGGACTGGCAGTGCCGGGCATGCCGCTTTCAGCACCCGGCATGGACATACCAG
>CAYJEC010000874.1:0-1572 GCA_964369025.1 uncultured Ideonella sp.
GAGAGTGAAACAGGCGGCAGGCTGAGTCTGCCCGTGTGGATCAGTTTCATGGAGACCGCACTGAAAGGCGTGCCGGTGATGGAGCCTGCGGCGCCCGAAGGCGTGGTGAATGTGGGCGGCGAGTGGTTTTATGACGAATATGCCAAGGGTGCAGGCGTCAGCAGCGTCGGACTGGACGACAAAGGTCGGCCAGCAGGCGAACAAGCCCCTGCACCCAAGAGTTCGCCCACTGGCGCCGAGGAAAAGAAAAGCATCCTTGACCTGTTTCGCAACTAGAACTGCACCAGCTGCCCACCCTGCTCACTCGCAAACTGGGCAAGGTGCCCGAAAAATTCGCCTTTCCCTTTGGTATCGCTCCACTGGAAGCCATCAAACCGATAGTGGAACCCGCCTGCCTTGGCCGCGAGCCAGACTTCCTGCAGCGGCTTTTGCAGGTTGACGATGATTTGGGTCCGGTTGGCAAAGGTCAGCGTGACCATGCCACCAACCCGCTGGTTATCAATATCCGCATCAGTCTCATCATTGATCCGGTCGCAGGCCAGCTCAATGCGCCGCAGCAGGGCTTCCGCACGGTCGAGGAATTCGGTATCGGTCATTACAATTTCGCCATGTTGAAGCAACCGAGAATTCTATGCAGCCGGGCTCTGGTCCGACTTGCCCTTGCAGGCGTCGCGGTTGCTATGGTGGCCTGCGGACAAAAGGGGCCATTGTTCATTCCACAAGGGCCCGCCGCCGCCCAGCGCGCCACCCTTCCTGAAACCTTGCGCCCTGGCGCCAGCCCTGCGCCCTCCCCCGCGCCTGCTGCCAGTGCTGCGCGCTGATGTCCAGAGCCAGCGAGCACCGGATTCGCTGGCAGGATCTAAGGAAGATTCCCGAGAATTTGCTATCAAATAGATAGCGTGAAACGAAGTATAGACGAGGGCTAGAGCCTCTTTTTCTTCAGATACCAGACTACGCGCCAGCCCAGGAGTACAGCCAGGATGGCGGCATACACAGCGACTTCGCCAAAGTCGTTTTTTCCAGCACGCATCCAGAAAAAGTGCAGCACACCCAAAGCTGCGATAGCGTAGACCGCTTTGTGAAGCCTCTGCCACCGGCGCGCGCCAAGTGCGCGCACCGCACGGTTGAACGATGTCGCGGCCAGAGGGGTCAGCAGAACGAACCCCACAAAGCCCACCAGGATGAACGGGCGCTTGACAATGTCGCGCCCGATGTCCGTCAGCTCAAGACCCATGTCAAACCAGCTGTAAGCCAGCAGGTGCAGAGTGGCGTAGAAATAGACAAACAGGCCCAGCATCCGACGCATCCGCGCCAACGGCTGAAGGTTGGCGATCACTCTCGCCGGCGTGACCGCCAATGTCAGGCACAGGAAACGCAAGGTCCAGTCGCCGGTGGAGCGGATCAGAGCCTCGGCCGGATTGGCGCCCAGCAATCCCTGGAATGCCCCCCACACCAGCCAGAGGAACGGGGCCAGCGCCAGTGCGCCCACAACCACCTTGGCCATCGGATGCATCAGCTTCCGGGAGATGGCCAGCATCAGTAGAACTTCTTGAGGTCCATTCCTGCGTACAG
>CAYJEC010000875.1:0-1569 GCA_964369025.1 uncultured Ideonella sp.
GGCGTTTCGGTGTACCTGGGCCAGCGCCGAGGCAATACCAGCACCTCGGATTTCTCGGCCAAGGCGCTGGCGCAGACGGTGCGTGCGGCCTATGACATCGCCCGGTTCACCGCCGAGGATCCGGCCGCCGGCCTGCCCGACGCCGAGGATCTGGCCACGGCCGCTGAGGTGGCACGCGACCTCGACCTGTTCCATCCCTGGGCGCTGGATGCCGAGACGGCCACCGAGTTGGCCCGGCGTGCTGAGGATGCGGCCTTGACGATGGACAAGCGCATCACCAACTCCGAGGGCGGCTCGGTCTCTGCGCAGCAGTCGCATTTCTGGGCGGGCAACAGCCGTGGTTTCCGGGGCGGCTACGCCAGTTCACGCCACTCGCTGTCGGTGTCGCCGATCGCCGGCAAGGGCCGCGACATGCAGCGCGACTACTGGTACACCTCGATGCGCGACGCGTTGGAACTGGCCTCGCCCGAGGTGGTGGGGCGCTATGCCGCCGAGCGCGCGTTGTCGCGCCTGAAATCGCGCAAGGTGGCCACGGCCGAGGTGCCGGTGTTGTTCGAATCGACGGTGGCCGCCGGGTTGCTGGGCGGGTTTGTCCAGGGCACCAGTGGGGGGGCGCTCTACCGCAAGGCCAGCTTCCTGCAGGATTGCCTGGGCCAGGCCATCTGGGCAGACCACATCGATATCACCGAAGACCCGCACGAGCGCCGCGGCAAGGGCAGCGCCCCTTTCGACGACGAGGGCGTGCGCACGACAGCGCGCCAGGTGGTCAGCGGCGGCGTGGTGCAGGGGTACTTCCTCTCCAGCTACTCGGCCCGCAAGCTGGGCATGAGGACCACCGGGCACGCCGGGGGATCGCAGAATCTGCGCCTGAGCAGCCGGCTCACGCAGCCGGGAGACCACCTTGAGCAGATGTTGCGCAAGCTCGGACGCGGCCTGTTCGTCACCGAGTTGATGGGGCAGGGCGTGAACTACGTGACCGGCGACTACTCGCGCGGCGCCGCCGGCTTCTGGGTGGAGGGTGGGCGCATTGCCTACCCGGTTCACGAGATCACCATCGCAGGCCACCTGCGCGACATGCTCAAGGGCGTGGTCGCCGTGGGTGCCGATACCTACACGTTGGGCGCCAAGACAGTCGGATCGGTGTTGATCGACCGCATGAAGCTGGCGGGCAGCTGATCTCGGGGTCTACCCGAATTTCAGGCGCTTGCAAGCTTCAAGGCCTGATCATTCGGCCTGGATCGCGGCGTATGCACCGGGCCGGTGCCGCGCGGGTAATCCCCGCTCGTGGCTTGCAGGGGCACTCCTAGAATTTGCCGCGTCTGACCGATTGTTCGTTCCCTTCGATACAGGAGACTCTTCATGGAACGTCGTTCCTTTGTTCGCGGTGCTGGCCTGGCCGGCGTGATTGCCGCGGGCACCGCTCCCGCCATCGTTCACGCCCAGGCCAACATTCGCTGGCGCCTGGCCTCCAGCTTCCCGAAATCGCTGGACACCATCTTTGGCGCAGCTGAGGTGTTCTCGCGCAAGGTCAAGGAGTTGTCCGGCGGCAAGTTCGAGATCTCGGTGCAT
>CAYJEC010000876.1:0-1563 GCA_964369025.1 uncultured Ideonella sp.
GGCCAGCAGGCGGCCGGAATCGGCAATGTCGAGCTTGAAGTTCATCACGGTGCGGCGGCGCTCGATGAGCGGACGCGCGCCCGGCCTGGCGGCAACCGGTGCGGCCTGCGCGTCGATCGCGGCCCAGTTGCCGGTGGCCGAGAAGACGCCCTCGGGCATGGCCAGCGACAGCTTGTTCAGGCGCCATTCGCGCACGCCGCCTTCACGCGCCACCGTGCCCGCGCCGCGGTTGACCGCGTCAATCTCCAGGCGGCCCAGCTTCTTGCCACGCAGCTCGAAATCTTCGACCGCGATGTCCAGGGCCGGAATGCCGGCGGGCTGTTCGTCCAGCAGCGCCTCCACCTCGCGGGCGGCGGACGCGCCGATGGCCAGCCGCGCCAGCCGCGCATAAAGGCGGCCCGAGCCCGCACCCGCCGGCTGGCGGTACTCGACATAGCCGTTGAGCTCGGTCGCGTCGACGTTGGCGCGCCAGTTCAGCCCGTCGCGCGAACCGCCGACGACCACGTTGTTGAGCTTGCGGCCCTCGACCGTCAGTTCCCTCGCACGCACAGCCATGACAGTCGGCAAATAGCCCTGCGCCGCGGACCCGGCGCCCGCCACCGGACGCAGCGGCGCCGCAGTCTGCGTGCCGGCCGCTGCCGAAAGCGCGTCCTCCCAGGCGTCGATGTTCACGGCGGCAAGGTTGACGTTGGCCTGCACGCCCTGCTCGGGCAAGGGCGCGGACTCTCCCGCCGCCAGGCCGACGGCAATGCCGCCGCGCACGACCCGCGGCTCGGTCCCGGAGATGTCCCTGATATAGACGATGGAGGCGACGCGGCCCAGCTCGACACTCAGCTGGTCCGAAAGACGTGGCGCGGCGGCCGATTCGCGTGTCAGTGCATTCTCGTAGCGCAATGCCAGCACGGTGTCGGCCGGCTTGTTCAGCGGCGGTGGAAGGTTCAGCCCCAGGCCCTGCAGGTTGCTGGTCACCAGGATCTCGGGTACGCCGCGGCGAAAGCCCAGGGTCATGTTGTAAGCCGCACCGCCTGTCGCGCTTTTGGCCAGCCCGGACACAAAGCCCAGTTCCCGCGCCTGCCGCAGGCCCTCGGCTGTGGCGACGCCCTGGGCACGCATCAGGATGTTCGGCTCCTGGGAGTTGGCGGGCACGACACGGCTGCCGCCCTCGATCCTCAGGTCGCCGCCGAGCGCGCGCGCCTGCGCGCCGGGAATGTTGAACCCGGTTTCCGAGAAGGTCACCAGGCCCCGCGCGCGCGCCAGCATCGGGCTGTCAGGCGTAACCTGCAGGTCATTGCCCGCGAGCGTGACACTGCCCAGCACGCGCGACCGATCGATGTGGGCCAGGGGCAGTGTCAGCGCCAGGCGCAGGTCGGCGTTGCCCGTGGCCGTGGCGCGCGACAGCACCTGGCCTGTCATTCCCGCCAGCGGCGATCCGTTGACGATCGCCAGCTGCTCGGCCAACGGGCCGCGGACCTCGCCGCTGACCGTCACGGTAGACGTGCGCATGTCGGCGATCTGCGCATCGGCCCTGACCTGCAGGCCCGGGGACCCGCTGAACCGCCCCGT
>CAYJEC010000877.1:0-1560 GCA_964369025.1 uncultured Ideonella sp.
CAACAAGCTGATCTTCGGCACAACCTTCGGCTACATGGAGCCCATGCTCAAGACCGCGGCCGACCTCAAGGACGTGAAGTTCGAGCATGCCACCGGCTACAAGACCGCCGAGAACATGCGCACCTACGACTCGCGCACCTACGAAGGTGCGTACATGGCGGGTGTGATCGCCGGCGGCATGACCAAGACCAACACGCTGGGTGTGGTGGGCTCGATCCCCATTCCCGAGGTGATCCGCAACATCAACTCGTTCACCCTGGGCGCCCAAAGCGTCAACCCCAAGGTCAAGACCAAGGTGGTGTGGGTCAACGAGTGGTTCAACCCGCCCAAGGAGACCGAGGCCGCCACCTCGCTGATCAATGGCGGCGCCGACGTGCTGATGCAGAACACCGATTCGGCCGCAGTGCTCAAGACCGCGCAGGACAAGGGCAAGCGGGCCTTTGGATGGGACAGCGACATGAGCGCCTATGGCCCCAAGGCTCACCTGGCATCGGCCGTGATCAACTGGGGCCCGTACTACGTGAAGGCCACCCGCGACGCGCTGGAAGGCAAGTGGGCCACGGGCAAGTCGTGGTGGGGTGTGAAGGAAGGTTCGATCGACATCGTCTCCATCGCCGACGACGTGCCGGCCGAGATCAAGGCCAAGGTTGGCACGGTCAAGGCCGGCCTGGCCGATGGCTCGTTCGCCATCTGGAAGGGCCCGATCGTCGACAACACCGGCAAGGAGCAACTCGCCAAGGACGCCGTCGCGGACGACGCCTTCCTGGGCGGCGTCAAGTTCTACGTCAAGGGCGTCGACGGCAAGGTGCCTGGCGACAAGTGAACGGGTGGCTCCTGGCAGCCCATCGCGCTGCCAGGGACCTCACC
Organism: uncultured Ideonella sp.; assembly: GCA_964369025.1. Classification (GTDB taxonomy): domain Bacteria; phylum Pseudomonadota; class Gammaproteobacteria; order Burkholderiales; family Burkholderiaceae_C; genus Ideonella. The sequence continues at coordinate 868 of CAYJEC010000877.1, forward strand.
CGGCGAGACGCGCCCACCGGTGTTCCCGCTGAAGCAGGTGGGGCCTGGCCCGGGCGCGATCCTTGCGTCGCGGACCTAGGGCCAACCCCGATCCGCCAGAGCCATCAGCCCTGCGGCGCACGCAGAGCACGGTAGTAGGATGCTCTGCACCAACTTTCTTCCCGCGCCCCCCGATCGGGGGCCGTTCCATTTCGAGGAGCATTGACCATGTCGCGTATTTCTTCCTGGGTTGCCGGCGCTGCCGCCGTGGTGATGGTGTTCGGCTCGGCCGCCGTGTCGGCCCGCAACGTCGACGCCATCAAGAAGGCGGGCACGATCATCGTCGCCACCGAAGGCCAGTACGCCCCGTTCAACTTTTTCGAGGGCTCCAAGCTGAGCGGCTTCGAGGTCGAGTTGATGGAGGGTGTGGCGAAGAAGATGGGCCTGAAGATCGAGTGGAAGACACTGGGCTTCGATGCGCTCCTGACCGGCCTGGGCCAGGACCGCTGGGATCTGGTGATCGCCTCGCACGGCATCACCGACGAACGCGCCAAGGCCGTGACCTTCACCACTCCGCACTACTGCTCGGGTGGTGCCATCGTCACCAAGAACGCCGCACTGCGCACCGCCAAGGATCTGGCGGGCAAGGTGCTGGCCGTGCAGACCGGCAGCTCCTACCTCGACGCCGCCCAGAAGATCCAAGGCGTGAAGGAG
>CAYJEC010000878.1:0-1559 GCA_964369025.1 uncultured Ideonella sp.
AGAGGACGTCGGAGTCCATGAGGTTGCCGAAGAACTTCCAGCCGGTGGGGACTTCGAAGAGGTTGAGCTTCAATTCCTTGGCGACGAGGTCGAGGGCCTGCGACGTGGGCATCGAGCGCGGCGTGGCCACCCCCAGCTGCACCTGGAAGGTGTAGCGGTCCAGCACACGCAGGCCCTCGACCGGGGCGTCGTAGTCGAAGGGCTGCTTGGCGGCAATGGCCCGCTGGCGCAGCTCGCCCAGCCCGAGGAACTTGAAGCCGTCGATGTAGCTCCAGACGGGGCTCTTGAGCGCCGGATCGGCAAAGCGCTTGATCGCGTACACGTAGTCCTCGGCCACCAGCTCGCGCTTCGCGCCCTTGAAGACCGGATCGTCGGCAAAGTGGATGCCGGGCTTGACCCGCATCGTCCAGGTGCGGTGGTTGTCGCTGGCCTCGGGCAGGGCCTCGGCGGTCAACGGCTTGTAGGTGGACGGCCGCGCCAGGTGGTCGTAGGTGTAGAGCGCCTCGAAGATGTGCGCCGTGACGGTGCGCGAGTAGATGTCGTTGATCTGTGTCGGGTCGAAGCTGGTCTCGGCGGTGCGGAAGGCGTAGCGCAGCACCTTCTGTGGCGCGGCCTCCTGGGCCCGTGCGGGCAGGGCCAGGGTGGCGGCGACGGCGAGGGCCAGAGAAACAAGGCGGGCGAGTCGTTGCATGGTGGCTCAGTGGGGGTTCGGGCCCGGGTCGGGCCGCAGCGCGGTGTCGATGTCGAGATAGCGCCACGAATCGCGCAGGAACGGGTGCCGGCGGTAGCCGAACACCCACGGGTGGAGCACATCCGTCAGGATACGGTGGCCAGTGACCTTGTAGGGCATGTAAGCCACGCCGAGCTTCTTGGCCTCGCGGATCAGTGCCTCGCGCTCGGGGCCGTCCGGCAGGCGGGCCTGGCGCTGGTACAACTCGTTGTAGGCGGGCAGGTCGAAACGGGCGTGGTTGGACTGGCCCTTGTTGGGCCCGTACATCAGGCCCAGGAAATCGCTGCCATCTGGCATGGTGGCGCTCCAGGCCAGCCCCCACATCATCAGCTTGCCGGCACGCGATGCCTTGAGTTGCTCGGGCCACTTGGCGATCTTGAACTCCATGCGCACGCCGATGCGCTTCATGGCCTTGTTCCAGAGATCCTGCGTCAGGCGCGAGGCCTGGTCGGGCTGGGCCGAGTACTCGATCGTCAGTGGGCTGCCGTCGGGTTGCTCGCGAAAGCCGTCGCCGTCGCGGTCACGGTAGCCGTAGAGATCCAGCAGGCCGCGGGCGCGGGCGACGCTGTGCTCGCTCATTTCGCTGCGGAAAGCCGGATCGAAGCCGCTCATCTGCGGGGGCACGATGCTCTGGGCCAGCACTGCCTGGCCCTTGCGCGCCTGGGTGATCTCGGCTTGCACGTCATAGGCCATGCCGATGGCGCGGCGCAGCGCCACCTTGTCCGGCGTGTAGCCGCCCACCACCGGGTCGTCCATGTTGAAGTACAGCATCGCGCAATCGGCACGCAGCGTGCGGTGCAGCTGCACGCGCTGCTTGGCCAGGTTGGGC
>CAYJEC010000879.1:0-1559 GCA_964369025.1 uncultured Ideonella sp.
CAGAAGGATACATCATTGGCGACAACGTGGCGCTCGGCACCGATGGCAATGCAGGTGGCGCACTTTTCGTCGGTCGACGCTGCCGCGATCACCTTGGCACCAGCGGCTTTGGCGATCTGGATCGCGGCCGTCCCCACGCCCCCCGCAGCCCCGAGCACCAGCACGGTCTCGCCGGCTTTCAATTGGCCACGGTCGATCAAGGCGTGATGCGAGGTGCCGTAGGTGAAGGCAAACGCTGCGGCATCCTCGAGCTTGAAGGCGGGAGGCAAAGGGATCAGGTTGGCAGCGTTCACGCAGGCGTGCGTGCCGAAGCCGCCGATGCTGCCGATGGCGGCCACCGGGTCGCCGATCTTCAGGTGAGTCACATGGCTGCCCACGGCATCGACACGGCCCGCGAACTCCGAGCCGGGCACGAACGGCGGCACGGGCTTGAACTGATACTTGCCCTGCACGATCAGGATGTCCGGGAAGTTGATGCTGGCAGCACGGATGGCCACACGCACTTCGTCCGCAGCCGGCTCTGGGGTTGGTAACTCGCGCCAGACCAATTGGTCGGGGCCGGTAGGGGTCTCGCAAAGCCAGGCATGCATGTCGGGTCTCCTCGTTCGGACGGCGGATGATAGGCAAGGGCGAAAAACGCCTGCGTCGCCGAGGTGACGCCTGCCTACAATGTGGCGCATGCGCATTCTCATCGCCAACGACGACGGCTACCTGGCGCCCGGCATTGCCGCCTTGGTCGAGGCCTGCCGGGGTCTGGGCGACATCGACGTGATCGCCCCCGAGCAGAACGCCAGCGGTACGTCGAATGCGCTCAGCCTGACCCGGCCACTGACCGTGCACGTGGCTCAGGGTGGGCCGGTGCAAGGCTTCCGCTTCGTCAACGGCACGCCGTCGGACAGCGTGCACATCGCGCTCACAGGGCTGTTGCCGCACAAGCCCGACCTGGTGCTCTCCGGCATCAACCAGGGTGCCAACATGGGCGACGACACGCTGTACTCCGGCACCGTGGCGGCTGCGATGGAGGGCTACCTGTTCGGTATCCCGGCGATTGCCTTTTCGCAGGTCGAGAAGGGCTGGGCCCACCTTGACGTCGCGGCCCGAGTGGCACGCCAGGTCGTCGAATCGGTGCTTGCCTCGGTGAGCGAGCGGCCGCCTGGCCAGAAGCCCTGGTTGCTGAACGTGAACATCCCCAACCGGGCGGATGCGGACACCTTGCCCTGGGCGGTCACGCACCTGGGCCGTCGCCATGCCAGTGAACCGGTGATCTGCCAGGTCAGCCCGCGTGGCGAAACGCTCTACTGGATCGGCCCGGCAGGTGATGCGCGCGAGGCTGGCGACGGGACCGATTTCTTCGCCACGGCCAGCGGCAAAGTCTCCATCACGCCGCTGCAGGTGGATCTGACCGACCATGCCGCGCTGCCCGACTGGCGCGTCCGTTTCGCCCGATGAACAAGCCGGCGGCGCCCCGGGGAGCCCGGTTTCCGGCGTCGCTCGACCCGTCAGCCAACGGCACGCTGCCCGCGCACACCTTGCGTCCGCAGCGGCCGCTGCATGAAGCT
>CAYJEC010000880.1:0-1556 GCA_964369025.1 uncultured Ideonella sp.
ATCCAGTCGCCCGAGTTCCGCAAGCGCATGGGCGAGATCGGCGCCGAGCCCATCGGTGACAGCACGGATCAGATGGCAGTGCAGATCAAGAACGAGACCGAGAAGTTCGCAAAGCTCGTGAAGGAAGCCAAGGTCGTCATCGAGTGAGGTGGCAGTGCTTGCGCCAAGCCACCACGCCCTGCACAGACATCTCGTACGGGCAAATGGTGGGCTTGCCGCGTTTTGATCGCCTCGCGGTACACGACCCTCTTCAGGCTGGAGCGCGATGCTAGGGTGGTGAACGGCTGCTCCTGGCATCAATAGCCGGCGGCTCCGGGTCGCAAGCAGCCCGTCGCAGTCCAGCCAACCCAACACGCATGGGCTCACTTCAGCCAAAGGTGTACTCGGCGAAGTCGGGCCGGCGCAGCAGCGCCTGGTACTCGCGGGTGAAGCCGGGGAACAGCGCGATCACCTTGCCGTTGTCGGCGCGGTACCAACTCTGGCATTGCGTCCACACCGAGCCGGCCAGGCGTTGCTGCAGACGGGCGTTCGAAGCGCGTTGCACCTCGGGGCGCACGTCGATCCAATGTTGGCCGCCAGCGACCACCCGCTGCATGCAGGCGATGGCGTAGCGCACCTCGGGCTCGATGTAGAGCAGTGTCGACGTGTGGCCGGTGGCGGTGTTGGGCCCCAGCATCAGGAACAGGTTCGGGAAACCCGAGACGGTGACGCCCAGGTGCGCTTCGGGGCCTTCGGCCCAGGCCTCGCGCAGGGTGCGCCCCTCAGCCCCTTCGATCACCAGAGAGCTGAGCAACTGCTGGACATCGAAACCCGTGGCGCAGACCAGCACATCCAAAGGCCGCTCGCGCCCGTCGGCAGTGACGATGCCGTTCGGGGTGATGCGGGCGATAGGCTCGGTCACCAGCTCGACGTTCGGGCGGCCGAGTGCCGGGAAATAGTCGTTCGAGTAGATGATGCGCTTGCAGCCCAAAGGGTAGGTCGGGCGCAGCCGGGCGCGCAACGGCATGTCGCTGACCTGGCGGCACAGGTGGGCCTCGGCGGTGCGCAGCATGCCGCGGCGCACCAGTGTGCCTTCGTCGAAGCCTCGACGGCCCCACTCCAGCACGGCCACCCAGGCCCGGCGAACCAGCGCCGAATAAGGCGGGAAGCGCGCGAGCAGGCGGTCGAGCGCGTTGTACGGGCGGTCCAAGCGTGGCAGCACCCAGTTGGCGGTGCGCTGAAAGACATGCAATTGGCTGGCCCGCCGGGCGATTGGCGCCACCAGCTGCGAGGCCGTGGAGCCGGTGCCGATGATGGCGACGCGCTGGCCCGTCAGATCGTGGCCCCGGTCCCACCGCGCTGAATGCAACAGCTTGCCGCGAAAGCCCGCCAAGCCTGGGATGTCCGGGTATCGGTTCTGGCTCAACGGCCCCGTGCTGCAGACAAAGAAGCGCGCCCGCACGCCGGGCCCGGTGTCGGTATCGACCAGCCAATGTCCACTGGCAGCGTCGAACCGGGCCCGCGTGATGCGGGTGCGCTCGCGGATCAGCACCAGCGCCTCGACGGCCGGCAGACGC
>CAYJEC010000881.1:0-1552 GCA_964369025.1 uncultured Ideonella sp.
CCATCGGGTTGTGTGGCCGGTCCATGCGCCACCCTGCCGCGTCCACGCTGGACATGCGCTCGCGTGCTATGAGTTCGGCGCTTGGCGCGCCGGGTATCGGCGTGTCGCGGCCCTGCCTTTTCGCTGCGCGCCCATGGCGTGGGGCCATCACAGGAGGTCGTTCAGCGCTTGGGCTTGGCCGCCGTCTTCTTCGCCGCCGTCTTTTTGGCAGGCGCGGATGCCTTCCTGGCCACGCCCTCGGGCGGACCGAAGATGTCGTCGAAGTGCGCGTGCAGCCGGCTCTCGATCTTCGGCTTCAGGAACGACACCAGGAACCCGAGCTCGGCCAGCACATGCACGTCATCGCCACTGACGGTCATCACACCGTCGACGCCAGCGCGTTTGAAACGAAGCTTCTCCTTGTCCCAGGTGGACTCCAGGTCGAACTCCTCCTTGAGGTGCCCGGCCATCGCGTTGGCCTGCTTCTTGGCCTGAGCCAGCGTCAATGCATGGGGGCGGCGAATGTCGATTTTGGCCATGATGAAGAGTGCTGCGGTGGGTGGGTAGGGGCACGCTACGGCCGCACCGACGCAGATTCGTTGAACGGCGAACGAAGCTTGCCACGCATCGCCTGCTGGTGGCTAGTCCGGATGGAGGATGAGGGCCCGCAGGGTGCTGCCTATGGTTGCAATCGAGGTTCAAGATTGCCGTCTGCCGTTCGGCCGACGCGCCGCCTGACCGCTCGCGGCGAAGTCGGCCGCAGATTCCACAGGAGACACCAGACATGGCCAAGCTGAACACCCAGGACGCATCGTTCCTGATGCTGGAGTCACCCGACTCGCCGATGCACATCGGCTTCATGCTCACCTTCAAGCTGCCCAAGGGTGCGCCGGCCGACTACATGCAGAAGCTGCACGCCAAACTGGAGCGCTTTGCGGTCGACGTCGAACCCTTCAATCTGCGGCTCGCACAGAAGGAGGGTTTCGGAAAGCTGGCGCCGGAGTGGGAAGTTGACGGCAAGATCGACCTGGGCTACCACCTTCGCCACGAGGCCCTGCCCTGGCCTGGTGGCGAGCGCGAACTGGGCTTGGTGATCTCGCGTCTGCATTCACTGCCGCTCGAACGTTCGCGACCCCTGTGGGAATGCACGCTCATCGAGGGCCTGCAGCCCGACCGGTTCGCGATCTACATGAAGATCCACCACTCGCTGGTCGACGGGGTCGGGTTGATGCAGCGTCTGACCCACATCCTGGCCGAGTCGCCGCGCGGCCTGTCGCTACCTCCGTGGTCCGCGCCCAATGTGACGACGGATGCGCCGCCCAAGCCGACGCAGTCCACTGACGAAGAGTGGCGACGCCTGTTCGAGGGCCTGCTGGCAGGACTGGGCAAGAGCAAACCCAAGGGTGACGAAAAGAAGAAGGCCAGCTGGGTGCCGCGCGGCCCACGTTGCATCCTCAACGGCAAGTCCACCGGCCGCCGGCGCTTCGCGACCCAGAAGTTGGAACTCAGCCGCGTCAAGGCCATCGCCAAGGCCGCCGAGGCGACCGTCAACGACGTCGTGCTGGCGGTTTGC
>CAYJEC010000882.1:0-1547 GCA_964369025.1 uncultured Ideonella sp.
TGACCGAGATCTGGCCGCCGTTGGCGAAGCTGGTTTCGGCGGCGGGCGAGGCCTGACGGTCGACCACGGTGACATCGTGGCCCTGCTGGCGCAGGAAGTAGGCCGAGGTGACGCCGAGCAAGCCGGCGCCGAGAACGATCACGCGCATGGAGAGTCTCCAGTGAGGAACGGGTGCGACGCAAGGCCCGTGCCTTGCGTGTGCCGCTCCCCCTGTCCTCGGTACCTGAGAGATTCAGCCAGGTGCTTCCGCCCCGGGCCTTGCTCCTTCGGCGCGCCTGTGATCGGAACACTCAGGGCGGCTCTCCAGACGGCTGGTGTGAATGTGCAGTACGGGACCTGAGCGTGTATGGGAGATTGCGCCTTCGGTGGCTGAACGCGGGCGTTCAGCGCTCTCCTGCAGTGGGTGGGATTCTATCGGCCGGTGGCCTCCGGTGACAGGAACTTTTCTGCCAGCGACACCCAGTAGGCGCTGCCGAGGGCCAGGTTCTCGTCGTTGAAGTCGTAGCCCGGGTTGTGCACCATGCAGGCGCCAGGGCTGTCGCCGTCGCCGTTGCCGACGAACAGGTAGCTGCCCGGTACACGTTCCAGCATGAAGGCGAAATCTTCACTGCCGCTGACCGCGGGGCCCTGCAGCGTCACTTGGTCGGCGCCCACCAGATCCACCGCCACCTGGCGTGCGAATGCGGTCTCGGCCGGGGTGTTCACCAGCACCGCATAGCCAGGGCGCCAGTCGATGTGCGCCACCACGCCGTAGCTTTCGGCCTGCAGGGCCACCACGGCCTTGATGCGTCGCTCCAGCGTATGGCGCACCTCACGGTCCAGCGAGCGCACGCTCAGCTCCATCCTGGCCTGGGCAGGGATCACGTTGTTCGCCTGGCCGGCATGCAGCGCGCCGACAGTGATGACCGCCATGTGAAGCGGGTCGATGTTGCGCGAGACGACGGTCTGCAGCGCCATCACGATGCTGGCCGCGGCCACCACGGTGTCGGTGGCGCGGTGCGGCATCGCGCCATGGCCGCCGACGCCGCTCAGCGTGATGGTGGCGTAGTCCGACGAGGCCATGGCGGCGCCTTCTCGCAGCACCAGGCGGCCCTGAGGGATGCCGGGCATGTTGTGCATGGCGAACACGGCGTCGCACGGGTAGCGCTCGAACAAGCCGTCGTCCATCATGCGCAGCGCGCCGCCGCCGCCTTCTTCTGCGGGTTGGAAGATCAGGTTCAGCGTGCCGTCGAAGCGGCCTTCTTCGGCCAGGTGACGTGCCGCGCCCAGCAGCATCGCCGTGTGGCCGTCGTGGCCGCAGGCGTGCATGACGCCGGGGTGGGCGCTGGACCAGGCGGCGCCGGTGGCTTCCTGAACGGGCAGGGCGTCCATGTCGGCACGCAGGCCCAGGTGGCGCGTGCCGCTTCCGCGCACCAGCCGCCCGACGACGCCGGTGCCGCCGATGCCGCGCTCAACCTCGTAGCCCCAGCCCTCCAGCTTGCGGGCCACCAGGTCGGCGGTGCGGTGTTCCTCGAAGGCCAGCTCCGGGTGCTGGTGAATGTCGCGCC
>CAYJEC010000883.1:0-1546 GCA_964369025.1 uncultured Ideonella sp.
CATGGATGCCGGCAAGATCATCGAGGATTGCAAGAAGGACGAGTTCTTCGGTGACCCGGACGCGCGCTCACCACGTGCCAAGGAATTCCTCTCGAAGATTCTCCAGCACTGAGCTCACCATGGCTGCCCCCCGCACCGATTGGCAGGAGCGCATTCAGCCTGGCGAGGCCGAACGCCACGCGCGTGACGCCGAGGCCATGAGCGCCATCCAGCGCGCCAAGTCGGCGCGTTACGGCAACGGCCGGGCGCTGCACCGCAAGCCGTTGCTGGCCCTGCGCGCCATCCTCAGCGTGCCGTCCGCATTGCCCGAGCCGGCCCGCCACGGCCTGTTCGCCGAGCCCGGCGACCACGAGGCATGGGTTCGCCTGTCCAACGGCGGCCCCGATGTCGCCAACGACAGGGCACCTGACATCCGCGGTTTTTCGCTGCGGGTCTGGGGAGTCGGCGGTGCGTCGGCGCTGGGCGGCACCACCGACCACCAGGATTTCACGCTGATCAACCGGCCGGCCTTTGCCTTCCCGGACAGCCGGCCCTTTGTCGGCTTGGTGACCGCCGCGGCCAAGGGGCCTGTGCACCTGCTGCCCTGGGCTCTGCGCACCTATGGGCCGCTCGGCATGTTCCCGGCCATGGCGCGCTTGTCCAAGGACCTGGCCGCGCCGTTTCCCGGCTTTGCCTGCCAGGCGTTTTACAGCGCGGCTCCGCTGGCCTGCGGCCCGTACGCGGCGCGTGTGCGGCTGCTGCCACCAGAGGGCCAGCGTGCACCGGCCGAGCGCCCGCAGCGATGGGGCGACGACTTGCTGGCCCGCCTGAAAGGCGGCTCGCTGAGCTACCGCCTGCAACTGCAGTTCTTTGTCGATGAAGCCCGCACGCCCATCGAAGACGCCTCGGTTGACTGGCCCGAGGCCATATCACCCTACGTGGATGTGGGCACGCTCAACGTGTCGGCGCCCGGCACGGACGCCGAATCCTTGTCGGCTCAGGTCGAGCGATCGGTGTTCGACCCCTGGCAGGCATTGGCCGAGCACCGCCCGCTGGGCGAGGTGATGCGTGCGCGCAAGGTGGTCTACTTCGTCAGCCAGAAGGAACGCGGCGCGGCATAGAGGCTGGGTCGGCATGCTCGCTGATCCAGGCCTGCAGGGTTGTGCCGGGCAACGGGCGGCTGATCAGGAAGCCCTGGAGTTCATCGCAGCCAAGTTCGCACAGCAAGTCGCGCTGGGCCTCGGTCTCCACGCCTTCAGCGATCACCACCAGGCCAAGCCCTCTGGCCAGTTGCACCACGGCGCGGGTGATGGCCAGTGAACCGGGGTCGCCGGGCAGATCCTGCACGAAACTGCGGTCAATCTTGATCTTGTCGATCGGAAGATCCTTCAGGTGGCCGAGCGACGAGTAGCCCGTGCCGAAGTCGTCAATGGCAATGCGGATACCGAGACGCTTCAGGCTGCCGAGCACCTCCCGCACGGTGGCCACATCGTCCATCAGCATGCGCTCGGTCAGCTCCACCTCCAGCAGGTGGCCTGGCACGCCTTCCTCAGCAAGCAACGTGGCG
>CAYJEC010000884.1:0-1546 GCA_964369025.1 uncultured Ideonella sp.
AGCAGGATCACTTCGGCACTGCGCTGGAAGTTGCGCAGTACGCCGTTGATGAGGCCGCGCAGGGAAGAACCCTTGAGCAGCTTGACGGCATTGACGGTCTCGGCCACGGCGGCGTGAGCCGGAATGCGGGTGTAGATGAGCTGATAGAGACCGACCAGGATCAGATAGTGAAAGATGCGACTCTTGTTCTTGAGCGGCTTGTCCATCATCTCGCTCACCGCCGCATCGAGGCGGGGCAGCCAGCGCAGGGTGCCGTAGCAGAGTTCTTGCAGGAGGGCGCGATCGCGAGGCGCCACCTTCTCCTGGGCAGCAGGCAGAACAGCGGAGAGGGATTGGCCCTGATCCAGCACCTGTTGAATAACGAGAGCAGCCTGTGCACGTGTTTTCATAGCGTTACCTTAGATGCGCAAGTCGGGACCTGGGCCCCGCTTGTGTCAATTCAATCCAGTTCAATGCAATTGCGTGCCGGGTTCAAACCAGTCGCGGCGAGAGTTGAGCAGATCCGGGACGGACATGGCCTTCTTGCCGGGCGGTTGCAGGGTCAGCAGACGCAGCACCCCCTTGCCGGTGGCGACGTCGATCCCCTGCTTGTCGGCCTTGAGCAGGGTGCCGACGGGTTGGCCATGGTCGCTGTCGATGACGGTGGCTTGCCATACCTTGATGGTCTGTTCCGCGACCTCGAACCAGCTGATGGGCCAGGGATTGAAGGCGCGAATGCAGCGTTCGATGGCGACGGCCTCCATGGACCAGTCGATGCGGGCCTCTTCCTTGGAGAGCTTCTGGGCGTAGTTGGCCAGCGCGTCGTCCTGCACCTCGGCCGCGGTGTTGCCGGCGGCCATGGCATCGAGGGTGTCGACCAGCGCCTGCGGGCCCAGCTCGGCCAGCTTGTCATAGAGGCTGGCGGAGGTTTCATCACTGGCGATGGTGCAGCTCACCTTGCGGATCATGGCGCCGGTATCCAGCCCCACATCCATCTGCATGATGGTGACGCCGGTTTCGGCATCGCCCGCCCAGATGGCGCGCTGAATAGGTGCGGCACCACGCCAGCGTGGCAGCAGGGAGCCGTGCACGTTGAGACAGCCCAGCCGCGGGGTGTCGAGTACCGCCTTGGGCAGGATCAGGCCGTAGGCCACCACCACCATGAGGTCGGCGCCGAGGGCGGCCAGCTCGGCCTGCGCCTCTTCATTGCGCAGGGACGCCGGCTGGTAGACAGGCAGATCGTGGGCCAGCGCCAGATCCTTGACCGGGCTGGCGGTCAGTTTCTGGCCACGGCCAGCCGGCTTGTCGGGCTGGGTGTAAACGGCAACGACCTCATGGTCGGAAGACAACAACGCCGCCAGGTGACGGGCGGCGAAGTCGGGGGTGCCGGCAAAAATCAGTTTCAGCTTGTTCAATGGGGCAGATCCTCAGAGGACTTTGCGATCTTCGCGGGCCATCTTTTCCAGCTTCTGACGGATGAGCTGGCGCTTGAGCGTGGACAAGTAATCCACAAACAGATTGCCGACCAGATGATCCATCTCATGCTGGATGCAGATGGCGAGCAGAT
>CAYJEC010000885.1:0-1542 GCA_964369025.1 uncultured Ideonella sp.
TCCTCGGACAATATGGAGCGCTCAACGCGTTCATCATCGACCTCGGCCTGCGCCTCGGGCCTCGTGGCGGGCTGGGCGGGCTCACCTTGAAGAAGGTGGAGAAGGCGGTGCATGGCATCGACCTCGGTCCGCTCGAGCCGGTGCTCCCGGCGGCCCTGCAGTCGAAGGGCAAGCGCGTGGACCTCGCGCCGAAGGCGCTGTTGGCAGACCTGGCGCGGCTCGACGCGACCTTGACCGCGGGCCGCCCCATCGGCGCGCTCGACAGTCACGTTCTCCCGGACGATGGCGATCGGCCGATCGACGCCGAGCTTGCCCAGCACCTCGTCGAAGCCCTGCTGCAGGGCCTCGAAGCGGATCACGTGGTCCGCCGGGTCCAGGTAGGCCAGTGGGCCGGTGACGGTGCGGCCCTTTTCCTTGTGGCGCTGGAGCAGGCCGCCCACCCACTCGGCAAAGGGCTGCTCCTGCGCGGCCTCCATGCTGGCCTTGATCTTCTGGTTGTCCTGGGCCCAGCGGTACTTGTCCGGCTGGTCGACGAAGCGGCCCTGGCGCTTCAGGTAGCGGCTGACCAGCAGGTCGTAGGGGTTGCGCACACTGCTGAACTTGAACAGGCTGTCGAGTTGCTCTCGGCCCATCAGCCCCGCATCCTGGAGCTGCTGCCAGGTGGCGTGATGTTTCTTGACGATCTCGCCATCCGGCAGCTGCGCCGTCTGGCCCTTGGCCGGGATCGGCTGACCCTCCAGCTCGAGCTGCAGCGTCTTGGCAATCGCCTTGCTGGCGGTCTGCGGATTGGCGAAGAAGATGTACCGGTATCGCTGTGAGTAAATTGCCACGCCCACCCCCAAAGTTCAACGCCTGCGGACACATCGCTGCAAGAGGTGCCCCCCTATACTCGACCGGATTGCACAAGCAGGATCACGGGCCTCCCATGCTGACTTCCGACAAGCTGATTCTCGTTGAACTCCACAAGGCGGGTTCTGCCCGTGTCAAGAAACTCCTGGCCGATCTGGTCGGCGGCGACACCACCGGCAAGCATGCCGCCTTTTCCGACGAGCTGGCAGCCACCGGCAAGCCCGTGGTGGGCTATGTCTGCAACCCGCTGACCTGGTACCTCGCGCTGTGGCGCCAGGGCTGCGCAGGCAAGGGCGACCTCCACAGACGCCTGGCCGACAACGTCAAGTGGTCACAGATGCAGGCCCGGCGGGCCAATGTATCGGGCAAGGAGGATGCCACCCCCGACGCGAAGCGCATCCCGGATGGCTTCAGCGCCGAGCGGGCCTGTTCGTTCTGGTACGCCGATGCCGAGAACCCCGAGGCCTTCCGCGAATGGCTTCAGGCGGTGGCGGGCGTGCCCGGCCTGCGCAAGCTGTTAGGTCACGGCTATAGCACCTCGCCAGCGGCCCGCATGGCTGGACTCATGACCTACGAGTTCATGGTCACCTTCGTGCGCAACGCCGAGAACATGGAGAAGTCGGTCAACACGATGGTGGCCCTCGAGGCCCTGCAGGCCTCGCAGTCCATCACCACGCACTTCGTGCGCTCGGA
>CAYJEC010000886.1:0-1538 GCA_964369025.1 uncultured Ideonella sp.
ATCGTTCCCGTTGAACAGCGTCCGAAAAAGAAGATGAACAATCTCAATCTTGAGAACCTGTTCTCGGTGACCCTGCGCGATGCCGGTGAAATCGCCCTGATCGACGGCGACAGCAAGAAGATCGTCAGCATCCTGAACACTGGCTACGCCGTCCACATCTCGCGCATGTCGGCTTCTGGCCGCTACATGTTCGTGATCGGCCGCGACGCCAAGATCAACCTGATCGACCTGTGGATGGAAAAACCGGACACGGTCGCCGAAATCAAGGTCGGCATGGAAGCACGCTCGGTCGAAAGCTCGAAGGCAAAGGGTTACGAAGACAAATACGCGATTGCCGGCACCTACTGGCCGCCACAGTTCGTGATCATGGACGGCGATACGCTCAAGCCGCGCAAGATCGTCGCCACTCGCGGCATGACCGTCGGCACCCAGGCCTATCATCCTGAGCCGCGCGTAGCCGCCATCGTTTCCTCGCACTTCAACCCGGAGTTCTTCGTTAACGTGAAGGAAACCGGCATGGTCTATTCGGTCGACTACCGCGACCTGAACAACCTGAAGATCAAGATGATCGAAGCGGCGCCTTTCCTGCATGACGGCGGCTTCGAGTCGACGCATCGCTACTTCATGGATGCGGCCAACGCCTCCAACAAGATCGCCGTCATCGACACCAAGGAAGGCAAGCTGGAGAAATTGGTCGAAGTCGGTAAGACGCCGCACCCGGGCCGCGGTGCCAACTTCATTGATCCCAAGTTCGGCCCAGTGTGGGCAACGGGTCACCTCGGCGACGACACTATCGCCCTGATCGGTACCGACCCGAAGAAGCATCCGGACAATGCCTGGAAGGTTGTCCGTTCGCTGAAGGGCTTGGGCGGCGGTTCGCTGTTCCTGAAGACGCATCCGAAGTCGAAGAACCTGTGGGTCGATACCACGCTCAATCCGGAAGCAGCTGTCAGCCAGTCCGTCGCAGTATGGGATATCAACAACCTCGAAAAGGGCAATGAGCTGATCCCGATCGGCGAATGGTCAGGCATCAAGGATGGCCCAAAGCGTATCGTCCAGCCGGAATACAACAAGGCCGGTGACGAAGTGTGGTTCTCTGTCTGGAACGGCAAGGACCAGGAATCGGCAATCGTCGTGGTCGATGACAAGACGCGCAAGCTGAAAGCCGTCATCCGCGATCCGAGACTGGTCACGCCAACTGGCAAGTTCAACGTTTTTAACACGCAACACGACGTCTACTAAGACTAAAGAGGGGGTATGGCTCCTCCGAGAGAGGGGTTACACCCCCTTTTCGTTTTGCTTAGTATGGGGTTGGGAACAACTTCAGGAAATATTCTCCAATTGAACGCCCGCTTTAACGATCCGTATCGTGCCCAGCGCGAACTGCTCTCCGGCAGCAAGTTCTTTGCCGCGTTGCCGCCTGCCTTGCTCAACGAGCTGGCCGAGGCGAGCCACCTGCTCGAACTTCCGGCCAACCAGACGCTATACGAAGCTGGCGACCCGATCCGTGAAGCGCACCTGCTGTTCAACGGTAGCCT
>CAYJEC010000887.1:0-1531 GCA_964369025.1 uncultured Ideonella sp.
GGCGACCTCTACATCCGCGGCCCGAGCAGCGCGCTGATGTACTGGGGCAACCGCGAGAAGACGCGCGAGACCTTCCTGGGCGGCTGGACCAAGTCCGGCGACAAGTACGTGCGCGATGCCGAGGGCTACTACACCTACGCCGGCCGCAGCGACGACATGCTCAAGGTCAGCGGCATCTATGTCTCGCCCTTCGAGGTGGAGGCCACGCTGGTGCAACACCCTGCAGTGCTGGAGGCCGCGGTGATCGGTGTGCCGGACGCGGAAGGGCTGACCAAGACCAAGGCCTTCGTCGTGTTGAAGGCCGGCGCCAGCGCCACCGACGCCGAGCTGAAGGCCTTCGTGAAGGACAAGCTCGCGCCGTACAAGTACCCGCGCCAGATCGAGTTCGTGTCTGATCTGCCAAAGACGGCCACCGGCAAGATCCAGCGCTTCAAGTTGCGCGAACAGGAGACGGGCCCGAATTGAGCAGCGAGTTCGTCGAGATCGACTGGCGTGGCCAGGCCACCCGGATCGAACATGCCTGGGTGGGGGTGGCGAGTGCCAATGCCCCACTGATCGTCTTCCTGCACGAAGGCCTGGGCTCACTGGCGATGTGGAGGGATTTTCCGCAGCGCCTGTGCGACGCGGCAGGGTGCCGTGGCCTGGTGTACTCGCGCCCCGGCTATGGCCGCTCGACGCCGCGCGCACCGGAGGAAGCCTGGGGCCTGGATTTCATGCACCGCCAGGCGCAGGAGGTGCTGCCGGCGCTGCTGGCCGAGCTGGGCGTCGACACGTTGGCCCATCCGCCCTGGCTGTTCGGCCACAGCGACGGGGCCTCGATCGCGCTGCTGTATGCCGCACGCTTCACCCGGCAGGTGGCCGGTGCCATCGTGCTGGCTCCGCACATCCTGGTGGAGGATCTGTCGGTCGCCAGCATCGAGCAGGCCCGCATCGCCTACCGCGAGACCGATCTGCGCGGCCGACTGGCGAAGTACCACGACGACCCCGACTCGGCCTTCTGGGGCTGGAACCGGATCTGGCTCGATCCGGCGTTCCGCACCTGGAGCATCGAGGATGAGATCGCCTCCATCGCCTGCCCGCTGATGGCCATACAGGGGCTGGACGACGAGTACGGCACGCTGGGACAGATCCACGGCATCGCCAGGCGCGTGCCAGGTACGCGCCTGTTGGAACTGGCCGACTGCGGCCACTCGCCGCACCGGGATCAGGCGGCGGCGGTCATAGAGGCCGCCTCCGCCTTTGTGGGGCTCAATCCAGGCTGATGTTGGCTCGTTGGCGAAGGTGTAGAAACGCGACGTCGGTTGGCATCCGCCAGCACCTTGGTCCTGTCGGCGTTGATCTTGTTGCGCACGGCCGCCAGGAGGTCGCCTTGGCGGGCTCAGCGGTTCATGAAGATTTCAGTCGGGCCAGCTGAGGCTCAGGCGGCGAGGCGCTGCTCGCGGTAGAAGCCGAGCTTCTCCTGTGCCACGCGGTCGGAGTAGGAGAAGAGCACGAGGTCGTGGGCGGCCCCATCCGGTGGCGGGAGGGTGGC
>CAYJEC010000888.1:0-1529 GCA_964369025.1 uncultured Ideonella sp.
ATGTGGCGAGCCGATGGGCCACCCCGGCGGCACCAACATGTTGAAGGTCTGCCGGGTGGGGTGATCACGCGGCCCGGGCCAGCTCGATCATCGCGTTGACACCCGGTCCGGCGTTCTTCACAACCAGTTGCACGGCCGATTGGTTGCGGTCAAAGACGCGGAAAAGCTCATCTGCGAAGCCTTGGCCGATGTGGTCGATACCGGTGAAATCCAGCTCGGCCTGCTTGAACTCGGTCAGGCGTGCGGCGACGCGGCGGGCCTGCGCGCGGGACTCCAGGGCCACGTCCTCGCTGGCGATCAGACGCAGTGGCAAGGTGGTGCGGTCGATCGCGTAGCCCTGGGAATCCAGGCTGGCTGACCGCATCACTTCGTCCAGCGTACGGGCCGTGTCCAGCGAGATCGCCAGGTAGATGGCGCTTCCCTGCTGGCGCATCGCACGGGCCTGCTTCCAGCTTCGTGGGTCCCACTCTCGGTGCTGGAACGCGACGGCGTTGGCGTGCAGGTCGAACACATCCGCCAGGCGGGACGTGAAGTACAGGCCACGGCCGGTGTGGTGTGCTGGTGCGCTGGTCAGCTTGCCCTTGGACAGCTCGAGCATGGCCATCGCCGGGTCGTCGATCTCGAAACCCTCCTTGATCTTGTCGAACAGGCCGCGGCCATCGTCCGATACAAGCAACTGGGCATGGGCCGGTGTCTGGCGCAGCGACACGGTGACGAACTGGCCCTCGCTGTGGTCGATGGCGTTGTTCAGCAGCTCGGTGAAGGCGTGCTGCATCAGCTGCCGAACGTTCTTCGGGAGGTCGAAGTGCGGGGCGAAGTCGCGCGCCCAGGGGCGGTCCTCATTCAGCCCGGCCAGCGGGTAGCGGTGCACGATCTGGCGCAACCGGCCCGGTGTGTAGCGTGCCTTTCGGCCTTCGCCCTGCCGATCCAGCCAACCCAGGCTGACCAGTTGGCCGATCAGCTGGCGCGCCTTGGCCGCCGAGCAGCCGGCCCGTTCGGCCAGCGCCTTGGGCAGGTCGGCGGGGTGCTCCTCGGCGACGCTGGTGATCCACAGGGTGACTTGACTGAGTTCGACACGGGCCATGGTCAGCATCCTTCGGGAGGGGGCGGGACGCGGAAGGAAACCCCGCCCCAAGAGTTCAGGCCACCAGTGTTGCGGCTTGCACGGCCGGATTGAGCCGGAAAAAGGACCGGAAACCGGCCCAATTCCTGCATCGGTCCGCGCCTAAAATCGCCCCCAGTTACGGCGCGGTTACCGCAGCGCCGCGTTCCGCTTGTCAACTGCCTTGCCGAGGAAGACCATGCCTCTCGTTTCCATGCGCCAACTGCTGGACCATGCCGCCGAACACGGCTATGGCATCCCGGCCTTCAATGTCAACAACCTGGAGCAGGTCCAGGCGGTGATGACCGCGGCCGCCGAAGTCGGCGCGCCGGTGATCCTGCAGGCCAGCGCCGGCGCCCGCAAGTACGCGGGCGAGGCTTTCATCAAGCACCTGATCCAGGCGGCGATCGAAACCTGGCCGCAGGTG
>CAYJEC010000889.1:0-1522 GCA_964369025.1 uncultured Ideonella sp.
GTCATCACGCCCGCCATCTCGGTGCTCTCCGCCGTCGAGGGGCTGCAGGTGGTCGCGCCGGGCCTGCACGACCTGGTGATCCCGATCACCCTGGTGGTGCTCACGGTGCTGTTCGCGGTCCAGCGCTTCGGTACCGGCGGCATCGGCAAGTTCTTCGGGCCCATCACGCTGGTGTGGTTCATCGTGCTGATCGCGCTCGGCCTGCCGCACATCCTGGCCAACCCGAGCGTGCTGGTCGCGCTGAACCCGGTCTATGCAGTCGGCTTCTTTGCCGCCCAGCCGACCATCGCCTTCATTGCGCTGGGCGCCGTGGTGCTGTGCGTGACGGGCGGTGAGGCGTTGTACGCCGACATGGGCCACTTCGGCCCGCTGCCGATCCGCATCGCCTGGTACGCCGTGGTGATGCCGGCCCTCGTGGTGAACTATTTCGGGCAGGGTGCGATGCTGCTGACCAACCCGGAAGCGGTGGCCAACCCCTTCTTCCTGATGGCGCCGGATTGGTCACGCCTGCCGCTGGTGATCTTGTCGACAGCGGCCACGGTGATCGCCTCGCAGGCGCTGATCTCGGCCGCCTTCTCGGTCACCAAGCAGGCGATCCAGCTGGGCATCCTGCCGCGCATGACGGTGCGCCACACCTCCGTGCGCGACACCGGCCAGATCTACGTGCCCTTCATCAACTGGACGCTGTATGTGTTCATCGTGCTGGCGGTGGCGCTGTTCAAGAGCTCTTCGAACCTGGCCTCGGCCTATGGCATCGCGGTCACGCTGGAGATGACCATCACCACGGTGATGACCTTCTACGTCATCCGCTATGGCTGGAAGTACCCGCTCGCGCTGTGCCTGCTGGCCACCGGTTTCTTCTTCGTCATCGACATCACCTTCTTCCTGTCCAACACGCTCAAGCTGCTGGCGGGTGGCTGGTTCCCGCTGGTGATCGGCGCTGGCATGTTCTTGCTGATGGTGACCTGGAAGCAGGGTCGCTCGATCATGCACCACCGGGTGCGCGACGAGGCCATCGAGCTGAAGGGCTTCCTGGAGGCGGTGTTCGTCAGCCCCCCGGTCCGCGTCTCCGGCACGGCGGTGTTCCTGGTCGCTGAAGAAGGGCTGGCGCCCAACGCACTGATGCACAACCTGAAGCACAACAAGGTGCTTCACGAGCACAACCTGTTTGTCCATGTGCGGCACCACGAGATCCCGTGGATCGGCTTCGACAAGCGCCTGTCCATGGAACCACTGGGCCACGACTGCTGGCAGGTGTCACTGAACTTCGGCTTCAAGAACGACCCCGACGTCCCCGAGGCATTGCGCCTGCTGGAGGGCCGCGGAGTGCCGCTGGACGAGATGGACACCAGCTACTTCCTCAGCCGCGACACCGTGATCCCCACCTTCGGCGACGGCATGTCGATGTGGCGCGAGAAGCTCTTCGCCAGCATGCACCGCAATGCGGCCGACATGGCCGACTTCCTGAACCTGCCGTCGAACCGCATCGTGGAGCTCGGCGCCAAGGTCGAGATCTGACATG
>CAYJEC010000890.1:0-1519 GCA_964369025.1 uncultured Ideonella sp.
CGCTTTTGTCCAGCCACCGACGAAGCCGACAAACGCGACGACCATGATCAGCGGCCCAGGGGTGGTCTCACCCAGCGCCAGGCCGTCAATCATCTGGGGGCCGGTGAGCCACTGGTAGTTGTCCACCGCACCCTGATAAACGTACGGGAGCACAGCATAGGCGCCGCCAAAGGTCAGCAACGCGGCCTTGGTGAAGAACCACGCCATTTGCGTGAGCACCGCGTCCCGCCCGTATGCAGCCGTGAGAGCGCCGATGACGGCTACCCACAGAGTTAGGCAGAAGACCAGCACTTGCCTGACACGCTTCCAGGTGAAGAGCGCATGGACGGGCGTGGGCGTGTTGTCATCGATGAGGGCTGGGCCGAACTGCTTGGCGGAACTGCTGTGGCCACCTGTCTTGAACTTGTCGGGTGCGTACTTCCCGCCGAAGTAGCCGATGGTGCCCGCCGCGAGCACGATCAGCGGGAACGGGATGTTGAACGCGAAGATGGAGACGAATGCTGCGGCCGCGATGCCCCATAGCCAGCCGTTTTTCAGGGCGCGGGATCCTATCCGGTACGCGGCATGTACGACCAGTGCGGTGACAGCAGGCTTGATACCGTAGAACATGCCCTCGATGGCCGGGACGTGGCCGAAAGCCATATAAACCCAGGACAGCGCAACCAGGATAAACAGCGACGGCAGAACGAACAGCCCGCCAGCGACAATGCCGCCCCACGTCCGGTGCATCAACCACCCGATGTAGATCGCGAGCTGCTGCGCCTCCGGGCCGGGCAGCAGCATGCAGTAGTTCAAGGCGTGCAGGAACCGGTTCTCGGAAATCCAGCGTCGGCGCTCCACGAGCTCCTCGTGCATGATGGCAATTTGCCCGGCAGGCCCGCCGAAGCTGATGAAGCCAAGCTTCAGCCAGAAGGAGAAAGCTTCTCCACGGGTGACGGGTTCGGGCGGTGTTTGGTCGAGGGTTTGAGTTGTCATTTGGCAGCTTTCAAAGCGGCGTGCAGGGTATCAAAAAAGGTGCAAGCCGCTTCAAGCAGCTGGTTGTCGTCTCCGTACTGCGCTTGCAAGCCGCGAACAATCATTTCAATGCCCGGCGCTTCGTCGGGTGGAATGCCCCCGACGTCGATGTAGTGCACGAGCTGTCCGAGCCGCGCTAGCGCGGGCTTCTCGTCGAGACCAAAGCTCTTGGCGACGACTTCGAAGGTCACCAGCTCACCCATGTGCGTGAAGGCCGCTCCGTCGAAGTCGTAGCCGAGAGCCGATTTAGGGCACTTCTTCGGAGCCGACAGCCAGATGAAGTTCGGGGACTTGTCGATGAAGCGACGGACCAGCCAGGCGGTGGCCAGGCGATCTACCCACGGGCGCTTCCGGGTGGCCCAGGTGCGGCCCTGATAGTCTTTGATGGAAAGCGAGGGGACAACGGCCTTTGTGGGCGACGGCTCGTCCGGTGAGAGATGCAGTTCGATCTCACGTCGCAGCGCCGAGACCGCGTCGATACACCGCGCGCTCTCCTTGCCCGGGA
>CAYJEC010000891.1:0-1518 GCA_964369025.1 uncultured Ideonella sp.
CGGCCGTGCCAGGTGGTCGTACTGGTACAGGGCCTCGAAGATGTGGGCGGTGACCTGCACCGAGGACTGGTCGCTGACCTGCGGCGGGTCGAACCCGGTCTCGGCGACGTTGTAGGCCAGGCGCAGGGTCTTGGGGGCCCGGCCCGACGCCAGCGCGGGCAAGGCACCCGCCGCGGCACCCGCCAGCAGGAGGTGGCGGCGCGGCGGTGAGCGCGGGTCCACCAGCGCCCGATCTCAGTGCTTCGGTACCGAGGCGTCCACGTCGACGTAGTGCCACCAGTCCTGCCAGAACAGCGGGCGGCGGTAGCCGTGCACATCCTGGCGAGCCAGGTCGGTGACCAGCGAGTGCAGGCGCACGCGATAAGGCATCCAGGCCACGGCCAGGCGCTTGGCCTCGGTGAAGGCGGCTTCGCGCTCCGGGCCGTCGGGCAGCTCTGACAGGCGCTTGTAAAGCGCATCGAACTCGGGCCGCTGGAAGCGCGCCATGTTCTGCCCGCCGATCTGCTTGCCGTCCATCCGCTGCAGCGCGCCCTGGCTGTCCGGCGACGCCGACACGCCGCCGACGTGCCAGATCTGGAAGTTGCCCGAGCGCGCGGCCTTCAGCAGCTCGGGCCACTTGCCTTGCTTGAAGTTCACCTTGAGCTTGAGTGCGTTCATGTCGCGCTGGTATTGCTCGGAGATCTGGCGCCCTCGCTGGTCGGTCTCGATGGACCACCGCAGCACCAGCGGCGAGCCGTCTGGCATGTCGCGCCAGCCGTCGCCATCCCGGTCGGCGTAGCCGTAGAGATCGAGCAGCGCATTCGCCCGGGCCGGGTTGTACTCGCTCATCTCGCTCTTGAAGGCCGGGTCGTACGAGTTGGTGTTCGGCGCGATCGGGGCCTGCGCCAGGATGCCCTGGCCCTTGTGCACCAGCCGGATCTCGCGCGCCGCGTCGAGCCCCAGCGAGATCGCGCGGCGCAGGGCCGCCTTGTCGGGCGTGTAGCCGCCGACCAAGGGGTCCTCCAGGTTGAAGAAGGTCACGTACATGTCGGCGCGCACCCGGCGCCACCCCTGAACCCCCTCCTTGGCCAGGTTCGGCGCGAGCTTGCCGTTCGGCATGGCCAGCCCGGAGTACTCGGGCGGCACCTGCTCGATGACGTTGTGCTGCCCGTTCAGGAAGGCCAGCCAGCGCGGCTGGTTCTCCTCGATGATGGAGATCTCGACGCGGTCGATCATCGGCAGGCGGCGGCCCTTCAGGCGCGCCAGGATGGCCTGGCCCTCGGCGTCGTCGGCCGCGGGCTCGGCGTCGTAGAGGCGCTCGCGGTAATCTGGGTTGCGCTCCAGCGCGATGAAGCTGGCACGCCGCCATTGCGCCAGCCTGAACGGGCCGGTGCCCACCGGGTGTTCGGCGATCTTGTCACCATAGGCCTTGACCACCTCCCGCGCGACGCCCCCGAAGAGGTCGCTCGCGGCCAGGAACTCGATGAAGCGGGGCCGGGGCTCGGCGAGCCGGATCTGCACCGTGTACTTGTCCAGCGC
>CAYJEC010000892.1:0-1516 GCA_964369025.1 uncultured Ideonella sp.
CGGTGGACAGCGGCTGGAACACGGTGGCCCCGCCGTTCTTGCCCTTCAGGCGCTCATAGCACTCGACGCCGCGAGCGGTGTCATAGGCGGTCTCGCACTCCTCGACCAGGGTCATGACGCCATTGATGCCGCCACGGGCATTGACCAGCTTCATGTAGTCGTTGTGGCCATTGGCCCAGGGCGTGGCGTTCGGCGCCACCGGGCCGGTGCGGCCGGACAGCACCGGGAAGAACTGCTGCTTGGCCTGTGCCAGTACCGCGCTGGAGGCCAGCAGGCCTCCGGCACCGGCGGTGGCCATCGCGACGGCCAGGGTGATGGAACGAATCTTCATTTGTCTGCCTCCAGAGGGGTGGGAAATGCACTCGTCAGTGCGGTGAACTTGATGTCGGAGCATCAATGGGGGAACGGCCAGAGCCGAAGCTTCTCTTTGCCGATGGACCACAGCCGTGCGAGGCCGTGCGGTTCGACGATCAGGAAGAAGACGATCAGGCCGCCAAAGATCATCAACTCGGAGTGCGAGATCAGCTCGGTGCTGATCGTGATGCCGAAGACCGCGCCCACTGCCGGCAGCGCCTGGTTCAGGAAGATGGGCAGCACCACGATGAACGCGGCGCCGAAGAAGCTGCCCATGATGGAGCCCAGGCCGCCGATGATGACCATGAACAGCAGTTGGAACGAGCGGTCGATGTTGAAGGCGGCGGGCTCCCAGGAGCCCAGATGCACGAAGCCCCACAGCGCGCCGGCCACGCCGACAAAGAACGAGCTGACCGCAAAGGCCGAGAGCTTGGCGTAGACCGGCCGGATGCCGATCACGGCGGCCGCCACGTCCATGTCGCGCATCGCCATCCACTCGCGGCCGATGTGGCCACGGACCAGGTTCTTGGCCAGCAGCGCGAACACCAGCACGAAGCCCAGGCAGAAAAAGTACTTGCCCAGCGGCCCGTCGATCCTGATGCCGAACAGCGACAGGTCGGCCACGCTGACCGTGCCTGAGGTCGAGTCGTTGGTGAACCACTTGACTCGAAGGAAGGCCCAGTCGAAGAAGAACTGCGCTGCCAGCGTGGCCACTGCCAGGTACAGGCCCTTGATGCGCAGCGACGGGATGCCGAACAGCACGCCGGCCACGGTGGAGCACAGGCCGCCCAGCAGGATGGCCACGACCACCGGCATGCCGTCCACGCGAACAAAGAAGTTGTAGGCCGCATAGGCGCCCACTGCCATGAACGCGCCGGTGCCCAGGGAGATCTGGCCGCAGTATCCGACCAGGATGTTCAGCCCGATGGCCGCCAACGACATGATCAGGAACGGGATCAGGATCGCGCGGTACATGTACTCGTCGGCCACCAGCGGGACACCGACCAGGGCCACCGCCAGCAGCAGCACGATGCCCCAGCGATCCTGCGCGATCGGGAAGATCTGCTGGTCAGCCGAGTAGCTGGTCTTGAATTGGCCGTTTTCGCGATAGAGCATGTTGTTCTCCTGCCAGCGCTCAGACGCGATCGATGATCTTCTCGCC
>CAYJEC010000893.1:0-1515 GCA_964369025.1 uncultured Ideonella sp.
CTCGTCGACGATGGCGATGGGCGCGTTGTGCAGCGTCTCCGGCATGGACGTGGCCTTGGTGTAGACCGACGCGGTGAACACGTAGACGATGAGCACAAGCATCATCGGATCGCGCCAAAGACTCCACAGCTCCTTGACACCAAGGTCGTAGATGTTGGCCAGGTTTCTTCTGCGCATCTCAACGCTCCTGCTTCTTGAGTAGCAAAACAGCCACGCCGAGAATGACCGGAACCGAAATGAGCATCGACCACAGCGGCCCCGTCAGGTCGGCCAGGCCGAGTGATTTGCTGAACACGCCACGGCTGATGGAGATCATGTGCGTGGCGGGGTAGATCTCGCCGATGAACTTGCTGGAGCCTTCGAGCGAGGACACGGGATCGATCAGGCCGGCGAACTGGGTGGCCGGAATCAGGGTGCCGATCATGGCGAAGAACATGGCCGCGATCTGGCTGCGCGTGACGGCCGAGGCGAGCAGCCCCATGCCTGTCGCGGCGAAGGAGAAGATCAGCGCGGCCAGCGCCAGGGTCAAGAAGCTGCCCTTGACCGGCACACCGAAGATGGTGACCGCGAGCAGGCTCATCAGCAGGAAGTTCATCATGGCCAGGCCGACATAGGGCAGTTGCTTGCCAAGCAGGAACTCGATGCGCGTCACCGGCGTCACGTACAGATTGGTGATCGACCCGGTTTCTTTCTCGCGCACCACCGCCAGCGCGGTCAGCATGGCCGGCAGCATGAGCAGCAACAGGGGAATCACGGCGGGCACCATCGCCGGCAGGCTCTTGACATCGGGGTTGTAGCGAAAGCGCGTCTCGACGCTCGCATTGCCTGCGGCGCTGGCACCGCTGCGTTCGCTGGCCTGTACGAGCAGCCAGTGCTGGTGCATGCCCTGAACGTAGCCCTGGACGGTTTCCGCGCGCAGCGGCATGGCGCCGTCGAGCCAGGCGCCGATCTGCACGTTCTGGCCCCGCAACACGTCGCGGGCAAAGCCAGCGGGGATTTCAATGGCCAGCGACAGTTCGCCGTTGCGCATGCGTCGATCAAGGTCCTCGTAGTCGATGATCGGCGCGTGCTCGGTGAAGTAGCGCGATCCGGCCAAGTTCAGCGTGTAGTTCTGGCTAAGCGTGGTCTGGTCGCGATCGAGCACCGCATAGCTCAGGTCCTCGACGTCCATGGTGATGCCGAAGCCGATCACGAACATCAGCAGCAGCGAACCACCCAGCGCCAGCGTGGCGCGTACCGGGTCCCGCTGCAATTCCAGCGTCTCGCGCCACAGATAGCTGAACATTCGCTGCAGACTGAAACCGCCAGAGCGGTGCCCACCGTGTTCAGCGGGCGCCGCCGATGGTTGCTCCTCGTGATCGGCGGCCCCGGGCTGGCTGGCCGGCGCCGCCGTGCCGCCCTCGGCTTCGACGAGGTAGCCGATGAAGGCCTCTTCAAGGGTTTT
Source organism: uncultured Ideonella sp. (assembly GCA_964369025.1). Taxonomy (GTDB): domain Bacteria; phylum Pseudomonadota; class Gammaproteobacteria; order Burkholderiales; family Burkholderiaceae_C; genus Ideonella. The sequence continues at coordinate 1,445 of CAYJEC010000893.1, forward strand.
GGCGCCGCGCTTCTCGACCAGTCTGGCGGGCACGTCGCTGTCGAGCACCTTGCCCGCATGCATCATCGACA
>CAYJEC010000894.1:0-1509 GCA_964369025.1 uncultured Ideonella sp.
CGACGTCGAACAGGGCGTGCAGTTCGAGACCTTTGCCACCCAGCGCATCCGCGGCGCCATGCTTGATGAACTGCGCGGCAGCGACTGGATGAGCCGCGGCAACCGGCGCCAGCAGCGCGAGATCGAGGCCGCCGTGCACCGCCTGGAGCAGCGCCTGGGCCGCCCACCGCACGAAGGCGAAATTGCTGAAGAAATGGGCCTGGCGCTGAGCGACTACCAAGACACGTTGAACAAGGTGCGCGGCACTCAGCTGGTCTACCTTGAAGACATGTCCGGAGACGAAGGCAGCGACGATTTCCTCGACCGGCATGTGTCGAACGAAGACGCCAACCCGCTGGCGCAACTGCAGGACCACCGCATGCGGGAAGCGCTGGTGGAGGCCATCAAGAAGCTGCCCGAGCGCGAGCAGTTCGTGATGAGCATGTACTACGAGCACGACATGAACCTGAAGGAGATCGCCGCCGTGCTGAAGGTGACCGAATCGCGCGTGTGCCAACTGCACAGCCAATCGATCGCCCGCCTGCGGGTCAAGTTGCGCGCCTGGTAGCCCGCGCACCGCGGCAATCCCGTCACACCGGCCGTGGGGAACGCGGCCGCGACGCGCATGGATGCTGCCCGGCAGGCAAATGGACGCGCTGGGCGAAGCGAAGAAGATCCTGGCGATCTGAGCTCGCTCAGGTTTCGATCTCGAAGCTCAGGCCAGCCCGGGCCTGCAGCCGCCACGCGGCCGCCAGCCCCATGGCGGCGCCCGGGGTCCAGACGCCGCCAGGCGTCGCCGAGCGATCCACTTCCTGAATCAGGCACAGCGCGCTCTCGGCGATCAGCTTCGAGGTCGAACCATAGCCTGGATCGCGGTCACCCTTGACCACGGCGCGCAGCGAGTGTCCGTCGGCCGTCTGCCCGATGAAGAGCAGTTCGTAGCGGCCGGCCTCGCGCGCCGCCCGATCAGGCCCCTGGCCGGGCTGGGGCAGAGCAAAGCGGCGGATCAGTGACCGTGCCGGCCGCAGCCCCAACAGCAGGTTCTGCAGCTTCGCGTTGCGCGCCAACACCCGTGCGCGCTGGGCGCCACGGGGGCCGGTGCCGGTCAGCATGCGCTCGTCGTAGATGAAGTCCCTGCCCCAGGGGTGGCCGCGCAGCGCGTTCGTGCGGTGCACGTTCTTGGTGTTGATGGTCGCCATCACGAAGGGCCCGGTCCAAGCCTCGGCCACCTCGTCGTACTGGGCCGACTCGCCCTCGGGCTGGGCAGGCCCCCGGAAGCCTGGCGTCAAGGCGAATGGGTCGGCCATCGTACCGGCCAGCGCCGGCTCGGCGGCAATGCGCTCGAAGGTGGCCAGCGCGCTTGCGGCGGTACCGCCGGACATCGTGCCCTTCATCACCCGAACTCGACCGCGCACGCGCGAGGCCGGAGCGCCGAACCGGCGCTGCACTTCGTCCTGCAGGTACAGCACACCGAGGTCGAAAGGGATGGAATCGAAGCCGCAGGAGAACACAATGCGCGCGCCGCTGGAG
>CAYJEC010000895.1:0-1508 GCA_964369025.1 uncultured Ideonella sp.
ATGGCCGCATTGGGCAAGGCCTTCCGCATCACGCCTGAGGCAGAGGTCTCGATCGAGGTCGACCCGCGCACCGCGTCGCCGGCACGCCTCGCGCACCTTCGCAAGATCGGCTTCAACCGGATCAGCTTCGGCGTGCAGGATTTCGACGCCGACGTGCAGAAGGCGGTTCACCGCGTTCAATCGTTCGACAGCGTGCGCGACCTGATGGTGGCTGCCCGCGAACTGGGGTTCGAGTCGATCAATGTCGACCTGATCTACGGCCTGCCCAAGCAGACGCCTGTCTCGTTTGCCCGCACCATCTCGCAGGTGGGCCAGTTGCGGCCAGACCGTGTCGCCCTCTATGCCTATGCGCACCTGCCGCAGCGCTTCAAGCCGCAGCGGCGCATCGACGTGGCGATGCTGCCACCGCCGGGCGACCGTGTGGCCATGCTGTCGGGTGCCATTGCCGGCTTCCTGGGCCACGGCTACAGCTACATCGGCATGGACCACTTCGCACTGACGGGCGATGCGCTGGCCGCTGCCAAGCGCCAGGGCCGGCTGCACCGCAACTTCCAGGGCTACAGCACGCAACCCGATTGCGACCTGATCGGCCTGGGGGTTTCGTCCATTGGCCGCATGGGCGCCACCTACAGCCAGAACGCCAAGACCCTGCCCGAGTACTACGACGCGGTTCGCCAAGGCCAGTTCCCCATCGTGCGCGGCCTGGCATTGACCCGTGACGACCTGCTGCGACGCGCCGTGATCATGGCGCTGATGTGCCAGGGCCGGCTGGAGTACGAATCCATCGAGCTGGCGCACCTGATCAAGGTGCCCGAGTACTTCCGCACCGAGCTGGAGCAACTGGCCCCGTTCGCGGCGCAGGGCCTGGTCCAGATGGAGCCCGGCGCCATCCAGGTGACCGCCCAGGGCTGGTTCCTGGTGCGGGCGATCGCCATGGTGTTCGACAAGCACCTGCAGGCCGATCGCGTGCGGGAGCGCTTTTCGCGCATCATCTGAGGGTGGATCTCGCCCTCGCGTTCAGTGCCTTGCTGATGGGGCTGGCCGGTTCAGTGCATTGCGTGGCGATGTGCGGGGCCACCAGCGCTGCGGCGGTGGGCGCCTGCACGCCCGGCCGGGAGCGCACCGGTTGGCTGGCATTCCATGGCGGCCGCCTGCTGGGTTACATGCTGGCCGGCGCCGTGGCAGCGGGCAGCGTGGGCGCTCTGGCAGGCTGGAGCGCCTGGAGCCCGGCCTTGCGCCCCCTTTGGACGCTTGCCCATGTGCTGGCCCTGGCGCTGGGCCTGTGGATGCTCTGGCAAGGCCGCCAGCCGGCCTGGCTGGAGAACATCGGCCGGGCGGGCCCGCGCCTGGTCCCCGCTGCCGGCCCGGGCTGGCAGCGCATCCAGGGCCCTGGCCGGGCGGCGGCTGTTGGCGGGTTGTGGTTCGCCTGGCCCTGTGGCCTGTTGCAATCGGCCCTGGTGGTGGCGGCGTTGGCCAACTCGCCGTGGGGCGGCGCCTTGACGATGGGG
>CAYJEC010000896.1:0-1507 GCA_964369025.1 uncultured Ideonella sp.
GGGCGCCGCCAAAGGGCATATAGTGTTGTCCCGTCTGGGGCATCATGCGCGCCCCATTCGACATCATCATGGGATGGTGATGGTGGAGCGGGATCTGGCCGGCGGCCTGCATCATCATGTACTGGTTCAGCATCTCGGGCGTCCCCATCATCTGCGTCCAGTTAAAGACGTTCGTCACCCGCTTCAGGTTCCGCTCCAGTGCCTCGCGCAGCAGGTCTTCGTGCGGCACCCGGTGCCAGAAGAACACCTTTTGCTTCTTCTGCGTCCGTATGCAGCCGTGTTTGTGCAGGAACTCGAGGAACTCGCTCCGGGGCTCCTCCAGCACCGCGTCCTGCCCCGGCTTCAGGTTGCGCAGGTCGGAGAAGACGCCTTCCTCAAACTTTTTCGGGTTCAGGATCCCGCGGCCAAACTGCTGGAAGCGGAAGATCAGCACCTTGACGACGTCCGTGCCGGTGATGAAAAAGTTGCCCTTCCAGAAGACGCAGCTGATCTCTTCGCCGCTGGCCATTTTGTATTTGCGCACCGGCGGATCGCCGGCGTCGCGCCAGAGCCGCGGCGCGTTGACGAGAAAGTTTTTCAGGTCGCGCACCGTCTGCGCCTCCTCGGGCTGGCCGTAGGGCGACGCCAGCGGCGAGCTGGGCGTGGAACCGCCGCCGCGCTGGTCGGAGAGCGGCCCATTGGTGTTTGCGGACGAGGACGGGCTGTTCATCGTGATGGGAGAGGTGATCTCAATGGTGGGATCCATGACTGTGTGTGTTTCGTTCACCTAGTGTGTCTGATCAGGGTGAAACAGTGTGTGATCGGTGGATGGATAGCGTGGCGTCGTGCAAATAGCCCGTCTTTCTTTGCGGCCTCGTTCGTTCGCTGCTCACTATGTAACATCCGGGCCACTTCTCTTACAATGTTACAGTCCGCAGCCAATCACCGCTCCGCGCCTGCACATGGCCGTTGAAGCTGACTCGACATCGTCATCCCTGTGGCCTCACTGCGGCGGCCAATCGTTAAAGACAACGCCTGGACCAATCGATGCGTGTACACTATAATGGAGTTTTGGAGGCCAGGAACGGTGGCACCCGGAAGCAAAGAGAGGGCCAAGGGGGACGAGCTGCGCGAGGATGCGGAGGGGGCCGAGCAGTCGTTGTTGATGGCAGCATACGATGCAGCGTCGCACAACATGTCCATTGAGCAGTTCCGGGCCACGCTGCCCGTGGCCAAGCACCGGAGGGAGCTGTTGTTCCTGATGGAGGGCCATCGGGTCGTCATCCTCCACGGACAGACCGGCTCGGGCAAGACGACCCAGATACCGCAGTATCTCCACGAGGCCGGCTACTCGCGCGGCGGCACGATAGCCTGCACGCAGCCGCGGCGGATAACGGCCGTCTCGGTGGCCGCCCGCGTAGCCGAAGAGACCGGCGAGCCGCTGGGGCAGCTGGTCGGCTACGCCGTCCGCTTTGACGACAAATATAGTGCGGGGGAGACCAAGATAAAATACATGACCGACGGGATG
>CAYJEC010000897.1:0-1504 GCA_964369025.1 uncultured Ideonella sp.
TACAGCCGCAACGCCATCCGCATGGCCGCGCTGATGAAGCGCCGCGTGATCCATGTCTTCACCCACGACTCCATCGGCCTGGGCGAAGACGGCCCGACGCACCAGAGCGTGGAGCACGCCGCCAGCCTGCGCCTGATCCCCGGCCTGGATGTCTGGCGCCCGGCCGACACCACCGAGACCGCCGTGGCCTGGACCATGGCGCTGGCCAACAAGCACCGCCCGAGCGCGCTGCTGCTGAGCCGCCAGAACCTGCCCTACGCCCCCAAGCAGGATGCAGATGTCATCACCCGCGGCGCCTACATCCTGGCCGAGCCCAGCGAGGTGGGCCTGAAGAAGGCGGCGCAGGCCGTCATCATCGCCACCGGCTCCGAGGTGCAGCTGGCCCTGCACGCCCAGGCCGAGCTGGCCAAGGCCAAGATCGCGGTGCGGGTGGTCTCGATGCCCTCGACCACCGTCTTCGACCGGCAGAACACCGAGTACAAGACCGAGGTGCTGCCGCCCAAGCTGCCGCGCATCGCCGTCGAGGCCGGCGTGACCGACTTCTGGTGGAAGTACGGCTGCGCCGCGGTGGTCGGCCTGGACCGCTTCGGCGAATCCGCTCCCGCCGGCGTGCTGTTCAAGACCTTCGGCTTCACCGCCGACAACGTGGCGCTGACTGTGCGCAAAGTACTCGCCAAGTAACCCGTTGCGGGGCAGACTCACCTGTTGGCCCCGCGCCATTTCCCGGCTTTTCATTCAGCAAGGTAGATCCTCATGACCATCAAGATCGGTATCAATGGTTTCGGCCGCATCGGCCGCATGGTGTTCCGCGCCGCGGTGCAGAACTTTGCCAACGACATCGAGGTCGTCGGCATCAACGACCTGCTGGAGCCGGACTACCTGGCCTACATGCTCAAGTACGACAGCGTGCACGGCCGCTTCAAGGGCGAGGTCTCGGTGGATGGCAGCACCCTGATCGTCAACGGCAAGCGCATCCGCCTGACCGCCGTGAAGGACCCGGCCGAGCTGAAGTGGGGTGAGATCGGCGCCGACATCGTCGTCGAAGCCACCGGCCTGTTCCTGACCAAGGAAACCGGCGAGAAGCACCTGGCCGCGGGCGCCAAGAAGGTGGTGATGTCCGCCCCCTCGAAGGACGACACGCCGATGTTCGTCTACGGCGTCAACGACAAGAGCTACGCCGGCCAAGCCATCATCTCCAACGCCTCGTGCACCACCAACTGCCTGGCCCCGGTGGCCAAGGTGCTGAACGACAGCTTCGGCATCAAGCGCGGCCTGATGACCACCGTGCACGCCGCCACCGCCACGCAGAAGACCGTCGACGGCCCGAGCAACAAGGATTGGCGCGGCGGCCGCGGCATCCTGGAAAACATCATCCCGTCGAGCACCGGCGCTGCCAAGGCCGTGGGCGTGGTGATCCCCGAGCTGAACAAGAAGCTCACCGGCATGAGCTTCCGCGTGCCGACCTCCGACGTGTCGGTGATCGACCTGACCGTCGAGCTGGTCA
>CAYJEC010000898.1:0-1504 GCA_964369025.1 uncultured Ideonella sp.
AGGAGGCGGGCACGATCGAGGACGTGATCGAGCCCTACCTGATCCAGCAGGGCTACCTGCAGCGCACGCCGCGTGGCCGCATCGCCACGCTGCTGGCTTACCGGCACCTGGGGCTGACTCCACCGCAGCGCGGCGGAAGCGATCTGTTCGAGGCCTGATCAGGTGGCGGGCGCAGCCCGCCTGCGATACCAGGCCAGCAACTCGCCGACGAAACCACGGCGGAAGGCCACCACGCACAACACGAAGATCACACCGATGATCACCGTGACCCACGAGCCCACGCGGTCGGCCAGGAAGTTCTGCAGCCCGATGATGGTGAACGCCCCCAGCACCGGGCCGGCAAACGTGCCCATGCCTCCGAGCAAGGTCATCAGGACCACCTCGCCCGAGAGCGACCAATGGGCGTCCGACAAGGTGGCGAAACCCAGCACGAGGGTCTTCAGCGAGCCGGCCAGGCCGGCCAGCGTGGTGGACAGCACGAATGCCAGCAGCTTGTACCTGTCGACGTCGTAGCCCAGCGACACGGCGCGCGGCTCGTTTTCGCGGATCGCCTTCAGCACCTGGCCATAGGGCGAGTGCACGATGCGGATGACGCCGAGGAACACCGCCACGAAGACCGCCAACACCACGTAGTACATGGTGACGTCGCTGGCCAGCGAGATGAAGCCGAACAGGGTGCCGCGCGGCACGCCCTGCAGCCCGTCCTCCCCGCCGGTGAAGGGCGCCTGCAGCCAGACGAAGTAGATCATCTGCGCCATGGCCAGCGTGATCATCGCGAAATAGATGCCCTGGCGCCGTATGGCGATCAGACCGACCGCCAGGCCCATCAGGCCCGCACCGGCCGTGCCCACGAGCACGCCCAGTTCGGGCGACAAACCAGCCGATTTGACCAGCCAGCCGGTGAAGTAGGCGGCTGCTCCCAGGTAGGCCGCATGGCCGAAGGACAGCAGGCCGGTGAACCCCAGCAGCAGGTTGAAAGCCACCGCGAAGATCGCGAAGCACAAGGCCTTCATCATGAAGATCGGGTACAGGCCGATGAAGGGAGCGGCCAGCAACACGGCCAACCCGGCCCCCCACGCCCAACGGGACCGGCGAGCCAACAGGGATTCGGTCGAGGCGCTCATCACTTCTCCTTGCCGAACAAGCCCGCCGGCCGGATGATCAGCACGATGGCCATGATGACGAACACCACGACACTCGACGCCTCAGGGTAGAAGACCTTGGTCAGGCCCTCGACGAGGCCCAAAGCAAGACCGGTGAGGATGGAGCGAAGCGCCGCGCTGGCCGCGCGGCCGCGGCCGCTGCGTGAGCTGGCGCCGGTATTGAACGGCTCGAACCGGCGCGCGCGCGCCGCGTTCGAGAGGCCCGGGCCGTTGTCGCGCACCAGGCAGCGCAACATCTGGCCGTCGTGGCCCGGCGAAGCCTGGACGTCGAGCCGCAGCTCGACGGTGCCCTCGGTCGTGTGGCGCAACGCATTCTCCACGAGCTCGGCGAGGATGCGCGT
>CAYJEC010000899.1:0-1503 GCA_964369025.1 uncultured Ideonella sp.
GGGGGCGTGCCCAGCCATTTGCCGGAATACTCGGGAATCGTGCCGTCCTTGTTGGCGGCCTTCTCGGCGCCGACGCAGGTCAGGTCCTTGCCCAGGCGGTCGGCTTCACCCGCAGGCACTTTGGCCCACGCGGCAGCGGACAGTGTGAGCGCGACGACAGCGACGGCCGTCGGCGCGAATGAAAAGCTTCGAGTCATCAGTGTCTCCTTCACGATGCAGGTCAGATGGCGGGTGGAATCCCCGCGGATGCGATCAACCGCGGATCGACAAGGTGCACAGCGGCTTCAAGTTGTGATGCGATTCTGAAAACAATTGAGCTGCGGCAAATCGTCTGTTGAGACTAGGCAGCAACCCCGGCGCGCTCAGCTCAGGTACAGGCGCTTCAGCTCGCCCTTGAGCAGCTTGCCGGCCGGATTGCGCGGCATCGCTTCGCAGCGCACGATCACCTCAGCCGGTACCTTGTAGGACGCCAGCCTTTGGGCCACATGCGCCGTCACGTCGGCCGCCTGCAGGTCGGCCCCGGGCTGTGGCACGACCACGGCCACCGGCACTTCGCCGTGGGTGTCGTCAGGCCGCGCGAACACCGCCGCCTCGGCCACCTGCGGGTGCATCAGCAGGCACGACTCCAACTCGGCCGCGGCGATCTTCTCGCCGCTGCGGTTGATCACGTCCTTGATGCGGTCGATCACGAACAGGAAACCTTCGTCGTCGAGGTAGCCGATGTCGCCGGTGCGGAACCACCCGCCATTCAGCGCCTGCGCCGTGGCCTGGGGCTGATGCCAGTAGCCTTGCATCACGGTCACGCCGCGAATCCAGATCTCGCCGGCCTGGCCGGCGGGCAAGGCCTGGCCTGCGGGGTCGGTGATGCACAGTTCGACGATCGGCGACTTCAACCCCGAGCTGTGGGGTTTGCCGGCAAACAGGCGCCCCGAGATCGCCGCGCCAACACCGTTGGTCTCGGTCAAGCCGAACCCGATGCCTGACATCGAATCGGGAAAGCGCCCCAGCACTTCGCTGATAAGGCGCTGCGGCAGGCCGGAACCGCCGAAGCCGACGCCGCCCAGTGTCTTGGCGCTGCCGGCGGGGTCGAAACCCGGTGTCGACAGCAACTGCATCACCATCGCCGGCGCGCCGTTGAACTGGGTGATGAGCTCGTCGCGAATCATCTGCAGCGCCTGCGATGGCTCCCAGCGGTGCATGAAGACCAGGCGGCGGCCGTTGCGCAGGTTGGTGAGCAACTGGGCATGCAGGCCACTGACATGGAACAGCGGTACCGCCGACAAGGTGGCTGGCGCCAGGCCGCGCGCCATCAGCTGGGCCACCGTTTCGGGCGAGGTCATGCCCGACAACGCACCAATGAAGTCGATGTTCATCAGCGCCTGGCACACGGCACGCTGCGACGACAGCACACCCTTGGGTTTGCTGCTCGCCCCCGAGGTGAACAACAGCAGCGCCGGGTCGTCGGACGAGAGTTTGACGGGTCGCCGTGCTGGCCCACCGGCC
>CAYJEC010000900.1:0-1503 GCA_964369025.1 uncultured Ideonella sp.
CATCCAGCGTGAGAAGTTCGGGAAGAAGACGATACCGGCAGGGTCGCAGTCACCAAAGTGCACGTCGACACGGTGGATATGGGTCTTGGCCATGGAGTTCGAAGCCGCTACAGCCGAATCACTGCCGGGTTCGGCACGCTGCTGTACAGGGCGAGCACCTGCGCGGCGCGGCGGGTGAGCACCGCGCGCTGGTTGAGGTAGCCCTTGTCGGTGATCTCTCCGGCGTCCACGCTTGGCGGCTCATTCAGCAACAGTGCCCGGCTCGGGGCCTGCGAGGATCCGCCGCCCTCGGCACGCATGGCCTGCAGGCCGGCGCGAATCTTCTCGGCCAGTTCGTCCGCTGGCAGGGCGTTGGCGGCCGGGCTGGGGAAGACCAGCACGCCGACTTCCTCGCGGTCGTGGCCGGTGATCACCACATCCGACGCCAGCGGCGACAAGGCGGCCACGGCCTTCACACGCATCGTGCCCACCGAGACCCAGGTACCGCTCATCAACTTGAAGTCCTCGGCCACGCGGCCATCGAAGGCCACGCCGCGGCTGGGATCGGTAGCGTCGCAAAGCTTGCCGGCATCGCCGATCAGGTAGTAGCCCTCCTCGTCGAAGGCCTTGGCACTCAGCTCCGGGGCGTTCCGGTAGGCCGGGAACACGCTGGGGCCCTTGACGCGCATCTCCAGCTTGCCGCCGTTCGGCACGAACTTCAGCGCCATGCCAGGCAACGGCGCCCCGATGCAGCCAGCGCGGTCGATGGCCCAGTGCACACTGGTGATGGTGGGTGAAGTCTCGGTGGCGCCCCAGGACGAGGTGAACCACAGCGGGCGCTCGCGCACCCGGCGCGCGACGCCTTCCAGCCGCTCCCACAGGCTCTGCGGCAGGGCGGCGCCGGCGTAGAACACGCCTTCGAGGTTCTGCATCACGTCACGTGCCAGGGCCTCGTCACTTTCCAGGTACGGCAGCAGCATGTCAAAGCCGCGTGGCACGTTGAAGTAGAAGTTCGGCCGCACCTCGCGCAGGTTCTTCACCGTGCGCTCGATGAGCCCGGGCATGGGCCGGCCGTCGTCCACGTGCAGGCTGCCGCCGTGGGCCAGCACCAAGTTGAAGTTGTGGTTGGCCCCGAAGGTGTGGCTCCAGGGAAGCCACTCCAGCAGGCGCAAAGGATGCCGGTTCAGGAAAGGCCAGACCTGCGCGATCATCTGCTGGTTGGCGCACAGCATGCGGTGGGTGTTGACCGCCACCTTGGGCGTGCCGGTCGAGCCGCTGGTCAGCAGGTACTTGGCGTGGGTGTCGGGCCGTATCGCTGCGAAGGCTGCCGCCACGGCCGACGTCTCTTCGACCGACAGGGTGCCGAAATCGAAGGCACCCACCATCTCACTGGCGTGCTTGCTGAAGACCACCGGCCTCGACCCACGTGCGGCCCAACTCGCCAGTGGGGGGCCATAAACGCTGGGTTCGGCGGCATAGACCAGGGCGGGGTCTAGCGCATCCAGGATGGCGTGGATCTTGGTG